>NZ_SZWZ01000045.1:0-89389 GCF_005281025.1 Citrobacter sp. wls714
AGTTCGCAGCCGCAATAAGCACAGCGACCGCCAAACTTCATGCGTAGCTCTGCACGTTGTTTTTTCGTCAGCGCCATCTCACTCCCCCTTCACGCCAATGCCAGCGGCGCGGACAACAATTGGGTTAACTCCAGACTCTCTCAGTCGAGCTATTACTTCTTCTTCAATCAGCATCTGAAATCCATTAACTTCAGTGCCGGTTGGAAGTTTCACGGTCCGCGCCTCCAGTTCTGCTACGCGCTGTCGTAACCCTTCGATTTCTCCGTTACGAGATATCAAATCACGGGCCATGCTCTCGTTTTCATCCAGCAGAGCCAGCACGGTCAAAGGAGTGACGATGGCAGCGAATCTCTTATTGGCCTCAATGCCTTTCGTGTAACGCTTGATGATTCCCAGCTCGTGTGCATCAGTTGCTAATTGGTGCAGAGCCTGTTTGTTGAGTGCTGTCATTGGGCGGACTCCCAGCAAAGTTGAGTTTTGTATGCGCTCTTAACGCGCTTAACTTTTCCGGCTGCTTCCAGCTTCTTCAGTCTGCGCAACACGTAGGCTGTATCGAGAGGCCAGAATTGGCGGCGGAGAACGTTAGTCACAAAGTAGGTCATGCAGTTTCCACGCTCAGTCAGCACCTGGATGATTTCTTCATCGGTTGGTTTGCTCATAGCGCGGCTCCTTTGCGAAGTTGGGCGGCGAACTCGCAAACTGTTACACCACCTTCCTCTGTGTAATCTGCTGATGAGATATGCAGGCCGTGGACAATACTGCCGTCGTCACGTTGAATGTTGCCAACCCACAGTAGTCCGTCAGTAAAATCACCGTACCCGGATTCATGACCGTCACCACATTGCGAGCAAATTGACTCAATGTCGGATGGCTCAAGGAAGATTTGTTGAGGCACAAGCACGTAACCTTCAGGGATTGCACTTGCCCGCACTTCAGCCAGGAAAGCGTCGGTGGCTGGGGTTTTGACATCACACATGAACTCAAGCGCATCGTTCCCATCAAGATTGCAGAACTCCCATGCAGACGAATAGAACTCGATACCAGGCCAGGTTGCGAGCTTATTCATTTTGTCATTCAGCGTTACATTCTCCTCCGCCAGCTCCCTGCACTTGCTCTCGGCGTTAGCGAGATGTACTGCCAGTTCTGCATTTTGTGATTGCAGCTCAGAGAATTTGCGCACCAGATACTGCGCATTGCTCTCGTTAACTTTCATGTCGCCTGGCAGACATTTGCCACGGAGAAAACCTTCCATTTCGTATAAAGTCATAATCCTACCCTCATAAAAAAGGCCCGCGATGCGAGCCTGTTAATTTGTTAATTCGTCTGGTAAATCGACTTCATCACCGAGTTTTGAGAACACAACGGCTCGGCATATTGCTACCCTTGGGTTATCTGCAATTAGCTCTCGCCTTTTCCCTGGATGACCAGACTCATTGACACCTACCCAGTGAAAGAATTTTCCTGTAGATGGGTCTTTGGACTGGTAGCAACTTACAGGCAGGCTTTCCATTAACTCTCCGCATTGCGACCAATCTGTAGATGGAGAAAAAACATATCGGCTATGCCTCTTGGCGCTTTCTCCGCAAAGTTGGTGCATTTCATTCAGGTAAACCTGCGCGTCTTGTGGTCGAGTAATTACGCCGCCAAGAGCTAATGCCACGGCAACATCTAATTGCGCTCCGACCAAATCGGATGTTTTAACTTTCACCATTTCCTCCGGGCATAAAAAAGGCCGACTATCACGGCCACACTTGCAGATAGCTCTGCTATGTAAGGTTCAGTCATGCTCGCCTCAGTGATTTCATTGTTTGATGATGTCGAATGCGGGTACGAGATTAGACACGTAAGCGCCGTAGTTGCAGACGTATTCCTGTTTACTGTCCGGCCCCTCAACCCACAAATCACGGTCACAAAGTGGAGTGAATTGCCCGGCTTCACGGCACTGGTTATTTTCAAAGAACCCCAGCGTAAAGCGGTAAACTTCTAACGTGTACTCCAATACTTCAATCCCTCTCCAACTGTCGTCACGAGTCCATCTGATTACGTCACCTGCTTTTGGCTCAGTCATGCTCGCTTCACTCCGAATGTCTTAACCAGTGCCGACTCCATGCGACCTACACAGGAGCGGATACGGGCTATCTCTGTCTCTGGAAACATGCTGGATGCCATCTGCTCCAATGCGCCTTTAAGTGGCTTGCTCTCAACCTTTTCGATACGGGCCAGAGCAAAGGCCTTGAGCGACTGCTTGATGCTTCTACCATCTACGCGAGCACATGCGCGGCATAGTTCAGCGTGGAGGATGGTTTCAGGGAATTCCGGGTACTCAGCTTCGATAATTTCCCGGGTGTTACGTGCTTCTTTCATGTTCGTCACCTTATGTTGTTGCTTGCCCATACCTCGTCATATTCCGACTGCGGCATATTGGCGATGTAGCTAAATGGAGATGCGGTTTCGGTTGGTAAAAACTGGTGTGATGCAGGGTCGAGATACAGCGGAATTCCACCTTCCCATCCCTCGCCATTACGCTGCTTTTCAAGCATCAAAACTGAAGCAGGTGCAGCTAACGCTTTACGTTCCTTGTCATCCAGTTCTTCACCCTGCTGATCTTTCTGAATTGCCTTCTCACGAAGTTTGTTTCTCCAGATGATGAACAGGTTATCGGTTAGGTCGGTTATCGACCCTGACCCCTTAACGTCCATCTTCCCTGTAGGCTTCTCCTCGCTATCACCTTTGCGACTGTGAGTAACGAGTAGGACGTGGGTATTGGTTTTGTTTTTGAAGTCACACAGAGCGTCTACGAAGGCTTTCTGTCCGTTGTAGTCATCATCCCCTATTCCGCACTTCATCAGGCTGTCGATAATGAACAACTCAATGCCGTATCGCTTCCATGCGTAGGTGAAGATTTCGATCAGCCGATCAGCCTTTGCGGTTCCCGTCAGGCCGAATAGCCATAGCCTGTCGTCGTAAAATTTGAAGGCAGATTCAATTTCAAGTTGCGGGGGAAGTTTCAGGCAAGTTGATTGTCTGGTAAGGCGTTTAAGTAAAATGCCGGGCTTAATCTCCAGCGAGGCGATGCAGGTCTTAACCCCCTGACGCATGGCTTCCAGAGATATATGACCAACTACTTCAGTCTTTCCATGCCCGTTAACGCCGTTAACCAGTGACAACTCAGCCTGGCGGAAGGCGAAATTGTGATTCAGGCATTCCCACGGGCTGTAAAACAGGCTTTGCTCTTTTCCGTAGAAGGCGTTGATAGTGTCCTGATAAAACTCTCTGGCACTGTAAAGTTCCTCCGGGTCAAAAAATGATGCCCGTTCAAGATATCCAACGATGTCGTCTGAAGAGATTCCAGCCATCAGACATTCATTGATATCTTTGTGAGGCAGTTTTACCAGCCGGCAGCGGTGTTCACCGAGACGAGTTGCAATCTCTCTGGCGGCAGCCTGGCCTACTTCGTCGCTGTCCATGCTGATCCAGATTTCGTCGAACCGGTCGAGGTTGTGATACTCGAACTCTATCCACTGCTGTTTTGCCCCCTTCCCCCCGCCGAACGGAACGGAAAGCGCAGGGAAGCCGTACTGGTAGTAACTCATGCAGTCGATTTCACCTTCACATAGGATGACGATCCGCATGTTCTTCGGTATAGCCTGCCAGCCATAAAGACACGGCTCACAATCACCCTCAGCCATGATGACCTTCTTCCCGTCAGGCCGTTCGGTGCTGATGCGCTTAACCTGCAACAACTCACCGTCACGTTTGTAGGGAAATGCTAGTGCTTCCAGTTCACGCTCTCCATTCCAGACCTTAGCCGAAGCAACTTCGTACAGCTTCGCCGTCTCTGCGGAGATCCCTCGAGTGGCTAGATATTCGATGTGCTTTTCGGTTTTGGTGAGGTAACGGGCTACTTTCTTGCGGTCTGGTCGGGAAAATTTCTTTTGCTGCTTTGCTGAGAAGTGGTGATCGTCGTCCTTGATGCCCAAAAACTCTTTGGCTTCTGTCATCGCCTGGTGCAATCCACAATCCCTGACAGCTACCCACAAATCCAGAAGATCACCAGCGGTTCCTTCAGCAAAATCAGACCATACTTTCTTCCCTGCCAGGTTAACCTTGAGACTCTTTCCTGACTCTCCGTTAATACTTCCAGCCACCCACTCGTGACTTTCTCGCTTGCCGTTTGGCAAAAGGTACTTCGCTACCCTTTCGACCTGATTCCATAACTGGTCGCTGAGTTCACTTGGCGTCATCATGATGCCCTCAAATCAAACTTGTTGAACCAGTACCGGACAAAACCATCACTCAGCAAACCGTGGTTATAACCGGCGATCAGCAATGCCTTGAGTCGTGATTTCATCGTCACCTCAGTAGTAAACGTATCCGCTCTTACTGACGGTCACGGTCGGTTTCTGTCCGGAGGAATCAGGACCTGCTAATGGCTTCTCGTCCTCCCACCGCTTGCCGTTCAGGTAGGTGGTCGGGTGAAGCTTATCGAAGCCGAACTGTTTGCCAATTCGGGAAGAGATATCACCTGCAAGGAACATGGCGAATTGCTCAGGGGTGCCACCTTTAGCGCGACGCCACTCCTGGTACTGAGTTCTGAATGCAGACTTAGCGTTTTTCTTCCCTGTCTTGTGCATTCCTGCAAGCCAGAAAATCGACTCGAATGCTTCGTCAGTTGCCTGGTGTTTGTTTGTAGGCTGAAGTGATTTTTCTTCATCCGCTCGAACTTGTTCGGGCAGAGTGTTTTTACTTTCTTTCTTTTCTTTTGTAATAGTTTCTTTTGTGTGTCCCTGTTTTGGTGACATGGCTATCACCGTTTTGGTGACATTTTTTGTCACCAATGTAGTGACATTATCACCAGAGTAGTGACATCCTTCGATTTCCCATTCTGTGATGTTCTTGTTTGGCCCGATTTGACTACCTTCACGAATGATTACCTTCATTGCAATAAGCTCATTCTTGGCCTTGTTGACCTTCTGTCTTGGCAGCCTGGTAAGTTGAGCTAACTGGCTGTCAGATATGCGATCCAGCTTCTTACCAAAGCCGTATGTTTTACGGCAAATAGCATGAGCTACCTTGCTCTGATTCTTCGTTAAATCTGCGCCGATAAGCTCGTCATACAGGGCATTTGCAAGACGGGTGTATCCATCTTCAAGTTCTGCCACGCGACGCTCCACGACCGCCAGATACGGTCTTATTGGTGTTACTGTTGCAGGGCTACTCATGACCGTTCTCCTTCCGCTTTAGTTCTTCGATGATGGCTCTCAGCTTTGTACCGACAGCCGGGTTACAGGATTTGATGAACCGGTCACGAGCAATATTTTTATGTACTGACGCCTGGTAAAAACGAGTTTTCTTAGGCATAATTACTCCTGTGAATTGATCCAGTTATTCGGCTAGAATTTCATGGTGATTTGATCGGAATCCTCGACCTCGACCGTCGGGGATTTTTTCTTTGTGAGCACCGCAGCAACTTCTCTTGCCAATCGCGCCATATCGTCATCAACGACACCCCATTCCAGAACTGCCAACAGCATTGCCATCTTCGGCAGCCACGTTTCTTTCCAGCGGGTTATCTGTGCTTTATCGACGCCGATCTCTTTAGCTACGTTGTTGCCACCTTTCATAGCGATACGGTTAAGCAACCAGGACTCAATGCGACGGGCATTGACCTTGTTGCGGTTAATTGAGTTTTCCATTTGTTAAATTCCTAGAGTGTTAAATAGTTAAATAGGCCCATGCGCAGACACGCATAGCCTTTAAGACTTGTTGTTTTGAATCGCCCTTTTTCAGGGCTTAGATGTGATAAGAGCGGGGTGTTTCTTATGCTGCGTTGTTTTCTGGCGGAAAAACATCGTCGAGATTAACTGCCGCGCCTAACTTGTTTAGGCATTCGACCAGTGCTCGGCAAGTTTTAAGGTCTGGGTGTCGCCTACCAGCTTCCCAATGACCTATTGCTCCTTGCGTACACCCGACGATATCAGCCAATGCCGTTTGGGATATCTTTAAAGATTCCCGATACATTTTTAGGTTGCTCATACATCCTCCATAGTAACCATACAGAAACAATACAATATGTACTTTGACAAAGCAAGACAAAAAATACAGAACGTGCATGGATGATGTTAGTACAAAGCGTAATAATGGTGGTATGAATATGAAATGGAACGAACTGGCGAGAGTCAGAATGAAAGAGCTTGGCATAACGCAAGAAATGCTGGCTGAAGAGCTTGGAATGACGCAGGGTGGCGTTGGTCACTGGTTGCGTGGATCTCGACATCCATCACTAGATGAAATCGGGGTTATTTTCCAATATCTTGGGATTTCTAACGTTTCATTTAACCATGACGGTACATTCTCAATAACCGGTGAAGTATCTAATGCTCCCGTAAAAAAACAATATGATTATCCAGTATTTTCCCATGTGCAGGCAGGAATGTTCTCTCCTGAATTTAGGACGTTCACAGAACGAGATGCGGAAAGATGGATAAGCACAACTAAAAAAGCCAGCGATAATGCCTTCTGGCTGGAAGTTGATGGTCATTCTATGACGGCTCCAGCTGGTTCAAAGCCTAGTTTCCCTGAAGGAATGCTAATTCTTGTAGATCCAGAGGAACCGGTTGACCCTGGTGATTTCTGTATCGCCAGATTAGGTGGTGATGAATTCACATTTAAGAAACTGATCAAGGACAGTGGGCAGATATTTCTCCAGCCATTGAACCCTCAATTCCCTATGATGCCGTGTAATGAACACTGTAGGGTTGTTGGAAAAGTCGTTGCTTCTCAGTGGCCAGAAGAGACGTTTGGGTAATTGCCTAAATCATAAAAATTACGAGTTTAAGTGTTTACGATTTTTTGTAAATTATATACAGCAAGGATGTTAGATGAAAAAAATATTAGCAATATTCCTCGTTTCCATCGGCTTATCAGGATGTGCTCAGAAGGTTGACCCACAAATTGCCGCTCAAGCACAACAACCAGTTTACTGCCAGGGTAAAGATCAGTGCGACGCATATTGGTCAAGAGCAAAAGCATGGATAGCCATGAACTCTGGGTGGAAAATTCAAATGGCTGACGAGACGGTTATCTCAACATATAGCCCTGTCGGTAACAGTGCCGTTCTTGGCTATCAGGTAGTTAAGACGCCTCTTGGTGGAGATAAGAGCGAAATAGTAGTTCAAACGGCATGTGCAAATATGTTTGGATGTATCCCGGGCGCTGCTGAGCAGACAGCAAAGCTGAAGAATTACATTAAAGCGCAATAGTTTCTGTAACCTACAATCCAGAACACATTATATCTCACCCGGACACCGCGCCGGGTTTTTTACTGCCCTTTCCTCACGAACTCCGCAGCATCCCTCAGCAATCCCTTGTGAATAACATTACCCACCGCCTTTCTCTTGGCCTCCAGGCTATCCACAATCGCATCCTGACTAATCGCTATCCCACCGATAATCAGCTCAACAACCGCACCACCGATCTCGCCAGCGATGAAAGCTGCACGATCTTCTAGTAGTTCATCCCTTCCCATATCCATTCCTAAACCCATAGCAATGTCCTATTTGATGTTTTTCTGAGCATATCACCATAAATAGAAAATAAATACACCAACAAAACAATACGTTATGGTGTTTCCGCAAAATCATAGAACAAATCGTATTGACCAAATATAAGTACAAGTTGTACTATTAACCCATCAGCAGGACGCACTACTCACCAGGACGGTGAAGCTCTTAAAAATCTGGCGCTGAAAAAGCGCAGTATTCAAAGCAGAAAGCTTTGGGCAAGCGTGTCGTGGAGCTTAGGCCTGGCAACATACGGGCCGGACTGAGAAGCGACTTGAAATCCGGGGATTGAAATAGTCACCGGCGCTTGCACCAAAGCTAACTGACAGGAGATTCACAATGGATGCACAAGCACGCCGCCGCGAACGCCGCGCAGGGAAACAGGCCGAATGGAAAGCTGCAAACCCCCTGTTAGTTGGGGTAAGCGCCAAGCCTAATAACCGCCCTGTTCTGTCGCTGACTCGCAAGCCGAAATCACGCGTAGAAAGCGCTGTGAACCCGATTGATTTAACGGTGCTGGCTGAGTATCTGGAAGAGATGGAAAAACGCGCTGAAGCTGTTGAGCGCAAGAATCATCGCACCTGGTACAAAGATGCGAACCCGTTCGGAAACAAAATTCATGCGGTGCAGAAATCCCGCGGTAAATCGACGCCACTGATTTAATCGGTTACGGCGCGTTAATTAACTTATGAGGTGAGGAAATGGACGAAGATATTGAAGAATTTGAAGACCATCCATCTGACGTGATGGAGCAATACCAGGATTACCCGTATGAATACGACTATTGATACCAATCAATGGTGTGGTCAGTTCAATAGGTGTAAAGGATGCAAACTCGATGCTGAATGCATGGTTAAGCCGGAAGAAATGGCGCTTGTCATCGAAGATGGTAAATACGTTGACCGCTGGGCAATTAGAACCACGGAGATGATTGCCAGAGAACTTGAAGCACAAAAGCAACAGGCTACCAGTTAGGCGGCCTTTTTATTAGCTCACGATACAAACAGAGGGTAAGGCGATGGCGACGTATTTTGACAGAAACGTCATTTGTACCAAAGACGGCGGAGATGGTTTTCAGGTCGGCAATGTATATGAGCTTTTAGAAATCAACGATGTTTATTGCGTAGAAAACGATGACAACAAACCAATCGAGGCATTCCGAGGTGCCGAGAATTGCTGCGCAGGAAATTCTCACTTCGATTACTGGAATCAATAGGCATCCACTGAGCGGACTTTTTAACTGGTAACTATAGAGGGCAAGGTCATGGCAAAAATAGTGTTGGTTTGGAATCCATCGAAAACTGAATGCGTTGGTTTCGTGAAGCGCGATCCTGATGGCACGACATGGGATTGCGGATCAGATGGCGATGCTGAGCATGCTGCTGGTGGAGAGCGATGGAATCCGGTATCAAGCCTAGCTGATAGCTTCAGAGAGCAGTATGAGGACGTTGATGATGAATGCTTTATCCAAACCGTGGAGGTTAACCAAGACTTAGCCACGACGGTTGAAAGAGGAAAAGACGACTAACCCGCTCAGGCGGGTTTTTTATTTCCTCATACCTCAGCGGCTTCTCAGAGGGCGCTTAGTTATGAATGGCGGCTATCCACCGCTTAATTGTATTGCAGCGATGAAAATTGCATGCAGAGGTCTTTAGCTCAGCGGCGCGGCTTAAGCGCGGAGATGATTATGATTAAACAAAATGATGGCGGACCAGCGTTTCCAGAGCCAGTGATGGATTTTGCACAATACAGAGGCATGACGCTGCGTGACTACTTCGCCGCGAAGGCGATGCAGGCATTCATCACAGGAGCAATGAGCGACGGCACTGCATTTAACCCTAAGTCAGGTGACCATGATACTGCTGCGGAAGTTGCATATCTGATAGCAGACGCCATGCTCCGCGCCCGGGAGGCCTCATGACAGTCACCCACAACGGCAAGCAGTACACCGCATCGAAGTTAAACGACAACGAGTGGCAACTCTCATCAGTCGATAAACCTCGCGAGAAAATCACAATGACAAGTCGGCAGATGCACATTGCCGGGTTATTGCAGCAGGTGGAGGGTAAATCATGATTTCACACTACGGAACGACACCAATGATTCGCCAGTGCGTGATGCCTGGAATGATGGCATTGCATGAGGGCCGAACTTATCGCGTCTCAGCCGTCATCCAGGAGCGCAAATGGGTGTATCTGCACACCGATGCAGAGATTATCAGGCTCACAGACTGCGTGATTGACGTTCTTCTGGACGGTCACGGAAACCCTATCCAGCACTAATCACCCTATTCAACCGATCGGCCTGGCTAAAAGCGGGCGGGATCTGCACACCCAAATTTCAGGAGAAACCATGAGCGAAGTAACGGATTTAGTCGTCATTGAGAAACAGAACGCAATGGCGGTATTCACCACCAAAGAGCAGCTCGACCCGATTATTGAGGCGATCGAGAAAGAAGCTCGCAGCCTGGTACCGGATGTGTCGACCCGTAAAGGCCGTGACGCTATCGCATCCATGGCGCATAAGGTTGCCCGTTCAAAAACCTACATCGACAACGCCGGCAAGGATCTGGTTGCTGAGCTTAAAGCCCTGCCGAAGCAGATCGACGAAAGCCGCCGCATTGTGCGTGAGCGGCTGGACGCGCTGAAGGATGAAGTGCGTAAACCTCTCACTGACTGGGAAAACGCCGAGTCGGCAAGAAAGGACGCATTGCAGCAGCGGCTTGCTGATTTGCGATCCCTGGCTGATGTGATTGATGGCGTTGGTAACTACCTGCCGTCAGTTGAAATTCAGCAGCGCATTGAGTCAGCAAAAGCCGTTGCACTTGATGAAAGCTGGCAGGAAGCAGCAGCTGAAGCTGGCGTGGCTAAAGACGCCGCCATCCAACAACTCGAAGCTGCCCTAATCGTCGCAAAACAGCGTGAGCATGAAGCTGCAGAGCTTGAGCGCCTTCGTAAAGAAGCGGAAGAAAAAGCTCGACTGGAACGTGAGGAAAATATTCGACGGGAAGCAGCTGAACGTGCCCGCCGAGATTCCGAAGCGAAGCACAAAGCGGAGATTGAAGCCGCAGCGCGCCGTGAAGCTGAAGAGAAAGCTCGTGCTGAAGCTGCGGAGCGTCAGCGCATCGAAGCGGAACAGCGTGCGCAACGCGAGAAGCTGGAAGCAGAAGAGCGTGCGCGCCGCGAAAAAGAAGAAGCCGTTGCCGCCGAGCGCCGCCGCCTGGAAGAGGCAGAAGCCGCCCGCCTGGCCGAAGAGCAGCGCAAAGCTGAAGAAGAAGCCCGCCGCGCCGCAGACAAAGAGCACCGCCGCACCGTCAATCGTCGTGTCTACGCAGATCTGATTGCTCAGGGCATCCCAGAAGAATACGCACAGAAAGCAGTGCTGGCGATCGCTGGCGGCAAAGTGCAGGACGCGCACATCAAATATTGAGGCAACCATGAACGCATACCTCACTTACGACCGCATCGAAGATCGGCACTGGGCTGAGCAGCAGATCACCGACGAGAAAGAGAAGTGGATCGACGACCGGGCGCAGCAAATCATCGACATGATGCCAAAAGAGCCGTCCGGCCTCTTCCACTTCACGGTCCCGATTGATTCCAGCCCATACGAAGGACTTCGCAGCGATAAAGTTGGCGAGGCCTACAACGACTTCATCTCTGCAGTTGCTTACGCCCAGGCGGAACACGACTGGGAACACCGTACCGGCTGCCCGTTTTAAGGATGGATTATGAGCTTAACCCTTGTTGATTTCGTCAAACAACAGGAGCCGCTTTTCACTAAGGCGGCCACTGACGAGCGGATGGTGTGGGCGAAGGAAAGCCAGTTCGCCATCCAACTATTTCAGAACAACGACTACCTCGCCAAAGTTGCATTCCAGAACCAGACCAGCACGCAGAACGCAATCATCAACGTTGCGGCTATCGGCATTTCGCTAAACCCGGCGCAGAAGCTGGCTTACCTGGTACCGCGTAAAGGGGCTATTTGCCTCGACATCAGTTACATGGGCCTGATGCACATCGCACAGCAGTCTGGCGCCATTAAGTGGTGTCAGTCGGCAATTGTTCGCAGAAACGACCAGTTCCGACGGGAAGGGCTCGATAAGCCGCCGATCCACATCTACAACGACTTTGATACCGAAGAGCAACGCGGGGACATCGTAGGTGCGTATGTAACGGTAAAAACTGACGATGGTGATTATCTCACCCATACGATGCGCATCGATGCCATCTACTCCATCCGTGACAGGTCTGAAGCGTGGAAGAAGTACAAATCTGACAACAGCAAGAAGTGCCCATGGGTCACCGATGAAGAGCAGATGATCCTCAAGACGGTCGTGAAGCAGGCAGCAAAATACTGGCCTCGCCGTGAACGTCTGGATGCCGCCATCGATCACGTCAACACCGAAGGCGAAGAAGGTATTAACTTCGCAGCAGAGCGCCAACCAGAGCGCGATGTCACTCCAGCGGAAAGCGAGATAATCAGCGAAATTAACGACGTTCTTATCTCAATGAATAAAACCTGGGACGATGACCTACTGCCACTTTGTTCAAAAATCTTCCGTCGTGATATTCGCGAATCATCAGATCTAACCCAAACCGAAGCCGTGAAAGCTCTCAGCTTCCTCAAACAGAAGGTGGCAGCATGACACCAGAAATTATCCTTGCCCGGACCGGCATTGACGTAACCACTATCCAACAGGGCGATGAGGCGTGGCACCGGCTGCGCCTCGGCGTCATCACCGCATCAGAAGTTCATAACGTCATTTCAAAACCAAGATCAGGGAAGAAATGGACAGACATGAAAATGTCCTACTTTCACACCCTTCTAGCCGAGGTATGTACCGGAGTCGCACCAGAGGTTAATGCAAAGGCGCTGGCATGGGGTAAGCAGTTCGAGGAAGACGCACGCACCCTCTTCGAGTTCACCACCGACGTGACAGTCACGGAGTCTCCGATCCTTTTCCGTGACGAAAGCATGCGCACCGCTTGTTCCCCTGACGGGCTGTGCAGTGACGGGTTCGGACTTGAACTTAAATGCCCATTCACATCACGCGACTTTATGAAATTCAGACTTGGCGGCTTCGAAGCTATCAAGTCTGCTTACATGGCGCAGGTGCAGTACAGCATGTGGGTGACAGGTAAAGATGCCTGGTATTTCGCAAACTATGACCCGCGCATGAAGCGAGAGGGCATTCACCACGTCATAGTTGATCGGGATCCGCAGTACATGACCGATTTCAACGAAATGGTTCCAGAGTTCATCGAGAAGATGGATGAGGCACTGGCGGAGATCGGCTTCACGTTCGGTGAGCAATGGAGGTAGCGATGAGCGAACTTTGGCAACCGTGGGAAAACCTGTTCTTGCATGAAGTTGGCAGAACAATGCCGGTTCAGGTAATCGCAGAAAAGCTTGAGCGTTCCGAATCGGCAGTCACTCGCCAGGCATCACGTATCGGCGCACCACTTATCAGCAAGATGACCGGCAGACCATGGACGGCAGCCGAGCTTCATCTCTTTGGTAGGTTCTCAGAGGAAGAGATAGCCACGGCAACAGGTCGTTCCATTTACTCAGTCAGAAGCAAGCGTGACGCACTGGCCCGCTCCGGAGGATTAACTATGCGTGAATGGTCAACGGAAGAGTTAGCAATACTCATGCGCTACACCAACGCAGAAGTAGCAGAGATTACCGGTAGGAGTATCGAAGAGGTCGGAGATAAGCGGCTGGCTGTGAATATCGAGCGGAATGGATGGGATGCGAGAAATCCTGAACGGGAGGATTCATGACCGATTACACCGGCAGCAACACGCCAGCAGATCAGCGTGACCTCTGGCGCACACCACCGGCACTCTTCGCAGCATTGGATGCTGAATTCTGCTTTCAACTGGACTCAGCCGCCGCACCGCACAATGCACTGTGCCGCAAGTTCATCACCGCCGAGCAGAACACACTGGAAACACCGTGGGCCGACTACCTCACCCTTCCCGGTTATGCCTGGTTGAACCCACCTTATAGCGACATCACGCCGTTTGTGAAGAAAGCAGCAGCGGAGAGCAAGAACCAGATCGGTACCGTGATGCTAGTTCCGGCTGATACGTCTGTCGGCTGGTTCCGGGAGGCTATCGAGACAGCCAGCGAGGTGAGATTTATCACCGCCGGGCGCCTGGCATTCATTAATCCGATCACCGGTAAGCCAGTCAGCGGCAATAACAAAGGGTCGATGCTCATCATCTGGCGCCCATTCCCGCGTACACACTGCCACTTCGCAACTGTGGAACGGGATGAGCTGATGACTTTCGGGGCGAAACTTCTCGCCCGGCGGGAGGCCGCATGAAGAAGATGACCGTTGAGCAGGAGAACGTGATGCTTTCCGCCGCAAAGCGTTGCAGCGCCGAGTTGAAGGCAGAACTAGCGAAGAAGCCAAAACCAAAATTCGACACTGTCAGCAGGTCGCTACTGGCTAAGCACTTTGAAAAGATAAAGGGACTTGGCGTCCCTTTTTTATTGTTCGTCTACACGATCGGCCGCATCAACGGCCAGTTTAAGGAGCACTGACCATGGCAGATTTTGCAGACGACGCATCAGCCGCCGAAGAGTTACAGCGTGAAGCGGCGTTGAGTGCCCACAGGATTAACCGTGATGCGGTATCTGCTACTCACTGTAGCGAATGTGACGATGAGTTGCCGGAGGATCGCCGGAAAGCATATCCGGGATGCACGATGTGCGTTGAGTGCCTTGCTGTGTTGGAGCTACGGAATAAGCAGAGGGGGATTCTATGAAAGAGCGCGGAATGATTTTCAACGGTGAGATGGTGCGGGCGATTCTGGACGGCCGGAAGACGCAGACCCGGCGGATCATGAAGGTCCAGCCGGAGCCATCGAAATCTCGACCGGGGGATTTTTGGTTTTCTTCGAAAAAATTAGAAAGCATGGTGCATGTTTCTGACCTGGCTCCGGGTAACTCACCTATTGCCGACTGCCATCTTTTCTATCAGGAGCACTGTTGCCCTTACGGCCTGCCTGGCGATCGCATCTGGGTTAGAGAGACCTTCGGTGATTGTGGCGCTCGGCTTGTTTACCGTGCTGACACTGACGATGGGGCGAAATGCAAAGTGAAGCGCTGGACCCCATCAATCCACATGCCGCGCTGGGCCAGCCGAATTTTGTTGGAGATTACTGATGTGCGGGTTGAGCGTCTGGCGTCTATAAGCAACGAAGACGCCCGAACCGAAGGATACCCAGCTGAACGAGAGGCAGACGGCGGCAATAGCGATCCGTGGCTTTGGTTTCGCGATTTGTGGGATGGCATTTACCCAGAGCAAAGCTTCAAGAATAACCCTTGGGTCTGGGTAATCGAATTTAAGGTGGTTCCCAATGTTCAGGATAATCCAGCCTAACACCTACTACGTTGATCATCACTGCACCCCCTGCAAGATAACCCGCACCACCTCCGAAACAGTCCATTACCAGCGAAACGGTCATAACTGCATAGCCATCATGATGCGATTTCAGACGGACTTCGAATGGGTGGACGGTGCGGAGTTAAAGCAGATATGGGATGACCTCGAAACGGCGGCACATTTGAAGAAGCTGCGCGCCAAGCGTGCGGCATGAGGAGAGATTATGCGTATTAAAGAATTACCGACTTTGCCGAAGCTTTTCCGGGTTATCGAGGTTGACTTGGACGTACTTCGCAGCGGCATTGGCGAGGGCGGCGGCGTCATCTTCGACATAGACGCAGTTGTAAAACGCAAGGTGCGCCGGGTGAAGCACGCTGGCGGCTGGAAATGGCAGTTGGTTCGCGAATACCACCTGCAGGAGCGATGTGATTATTGCTTCTGGATCGACAATGAAATTCTCCACGAACTCAACTACGAACTTGGCCTGCTGAAATGACGCAACTGATAGCTGATTCACTGAGTCGGCTATTGGGTGCGAATGCACTGAGGCCCGCCGATGTAGATGGCCGCAAATGTACAAGACATTGTTATAGGGGAACGTATGAACGTCATTGAGTTAAAAGGCATCATCGCTCAGAGGTTTGGTGTTGATATGATCACGACCGCCGCCGAGGATTTCAAAGCCTACGGAGTTCGATTCAAATATCATGGCAACATGTATCGCGCGACAACTGACCTCACCATAGAGAGAGTTGATGGTGGATGCCTGGTTACTGACGACGATACTCGACATATGGAGAATATTCTCCGTGGGGAAGAATGGGATGGTGAGGGGAGGCCACCGGTTGGCTGTGAGTGTGAATTCAACGCTCATGAAAGAGGGTGGGAAAAGCGCTCTGTTTTGTACGCAAGCAAATACACGGTTCTTCTTCGCACCGCCAGGGATGGTGATCCTGAAGAGGCATTCACTCCTGAGGATTTAAAATTCCGCCCCATCCGCTCAGAAGCCGAAAAGAAGCGCGACGAGGCAGTCGCCAAATTAACTGATGCAATCTGCGGAGAAGTTCCTGACACGGGGATGGCAACAGCAGCGAATTATGCCGTCCGTGCTTACGACGCCATCGCCGCCGGAAAGATTCCACACGTTCACATCGAATAGCCGCCTGATGGCGGCTTCTTTTTGCCTGGAGATAACCATGAGCGACATTATTCAACTGGTACCGAACAAATGGGTTTCTGAGGATCTGCTGATCGCCCTGACCGGCCTGACGAAGAACGCGATCAAATCTGCTCGCGAGAAGTCCTGGATGGAAGGCCGTGAGTATCGTCACTACTCCGGCGACTGCCAGCCAAAGGATAACTCACCTATCCTTTATAACCGACACGAAGTTGATAATTGGGTTGAACGTCAACGACCGGCGATCCCGCGCCAGAAATCTGCTTAAATACCCTCCCCATTAAACTAACGCAGGAGATTTTATGTCTGGTTATCCAACTGGAGTGGAGAACCATGGCGGCACTTTGCGCATATGGTTCATATATAACGGAAAAAGGGTCAGGGAAAACCTTGGCGTTGTTGATACTGCGAAGAGCAGGCGCATTGCTGGAGAGCTTCGCGCCTCTGTTTGTTTCGCTATAAAAACGGGTTCATTCGATTACGCCAGGCAGTTCCCACAGTCACCAAACCTGAAGAAGTTCAATATCGCGCCGCCGGGGATAACTGTTTCTGAGCTGGCAGCTAAATGGCTGGAGCTTAAGAGGATGGACTTAACACTTAATGCCCATCTACGATATGTATCGTACATCACGATCGGAACGGATATCCTCGGTGGCAACCGAATGGTCGATTCAATAACACATGAGGATGTGCTTAACGTAAGAAAGGAATTGCTGACCGGCTACCAGATATGTGGGGCGCACCAGAAGAACAGGTCAGTGAAGAAGGGAAGGACTGTGAGGACGGTTAACGTCTACGTTACCTGCATGAAGGGAATGTTTGATTTTGCGGTATTGAATGGGTACATAAGCAAATCACCATTTGCTGCAGTTACCCCGCTCAAAAAATCTAAGTCAGATCCTTCACCACTTACCCGTGATGAGTATCATCGTTTTCTTGAAAAGTGCCCATGCGAACAGATACGTAATCTGTGGAAGCTTGCGTTTAATACTGGCATGCGCCACGGTGAGATATGCGCACTGGCATGGGAGGATATCGACACCAAAAACTGGACGATTCGAATCAGCAGGAACCTTGCAATTTCAGATCACTTCACGCCGCCAAAGACAGAAAGCGGGAACCGGACAATCAACCTCACCACTCCGGCTATCGAAGCGCTAAAAAGCCAGATGGCTTTTACCAGGATGGGGAAACAACACCAGATAGACGTTCACCTAAGAGAGTTTGGCAGAACTCGCCGGGATGAATGCACATTTGTTTTTGTTCCAAGGCTAACGGCAAGGAATGGAAAAGGAGGTGAATGGTACTCGCCCGGGTCATTCTCAGGCACGTGGAACAACATATTAAGAAGGAGCGGGATTCACCACCGCAAGTCATATGAGTCTCGACACACATATGCTTGCTGGGCATTAAGTGCCGGAGCAAACCCCAACTTCATTGCTGCTCAAATGGGGCATACGTCCGCACAGATGGTTTACAGCGTTTACGGTAAATGGATGACAGACAACAATGACAACCAACTGGCAATATTGAACGCTAATTTTGGAGGTAATGCCCCACAGATGCCCCATGCTCAAAACGAGTAGAAATAAAACCCTTTAACCTCATGGCGTTAGTCCGCCCATGAAGGTTTGTTCAAAATATGATCCTGCCAGTCACGCACTTCTGATTCTTTCACCGCTATATGACGTACCGAAATACGTTCGCCATGCATTGCCGCTTTCGACCCGGTCAGCAACGGATGCCATTCTGGCAACCCTTTTCCTTCCGCCAGCAGACGATAGGCGCAGGTCATCGGCAACCATTCAAAGGTAGGCAGATTATCACGCGTGAGCTTGATGCAGTCCGGCTCGTATTCGAACCGACGTTCGTAGTTACGGCACTGACAGGTTTTAATATTGAGCTGTTTACAGGCGACGTTGGTAAAATAGATTTCGTCGGTGTCTTCATCCATCAGCTTATGCAGGCAGCATTGACCACACCCATCACATAATGACTCCCACTCGGCATCGGTCATTTCATCAAGGGTTTTACTTTGCCAGAAAGGTATGTCGCTCATCAGGGTATCCGCTATCGTAATAAAGCTGCACCTTATAACCAGTCTGGCACGCTGATGCAAGTTTTGCCGCCCAAAAAGGCGGCAAGCAGAGATTACAGCACGCGGGTGGTCAGAGTTTGTCCGTGGAAACTGATAGCCAGTTCATCACCACTGCTTAACGGCCCAACGCCTGCTGGCGTACCCGTCAGCACAACATCGCCCGCTTTGAGCGTAAAGAAACGGCTCATATAGGCAATCAAAGGAACAATGGGATGGATCATATCTGCCGTCGAGCCGTGCTGGCGCGTTTCGCCGTTTACCGTCAGGCCGAGCATCGTATCCTGCGGATCACCATCAAATTCTGCCACAGGGATAAATCCTGACAGCGGACAAGAGTTATCAAAACCCTTGGCTTTTTCCCACGGCTGCCCGGCTTTCTTCATTTTGCCCTGAATATCGCGCAGAGTCAGATCCAGCGCTACACCATAGCCAGCAATGGCTTTACGCACATGTTCTTCGGTCGCCTGACGCAAGGTCGCGCCAATCAGTACGGCCAGCTCAACCTCATGGTGAACCGCCCCCAAATCAGATGGGATCACCAGCGGTTGACGCAAATCACACAGCGCAGTTTCCGGTTTGATAAACAGTACCGGCTCTTCTGGGGTGGTTCCCCCCATCTCTTTTATATGGTTGGCATAGTTACTGCCTACACAAACCACCTTACTCACCGGATAATCCAGCAGAGCACCATGCCAGTTGTGATGTTGATACATTACTTTCCCCTAACGTAGTCATAGATTTCAGGTACTGCATCGATGGAACGTGCTGCTGCCGGATGCAGTTTAACGTTTAGCGTCTGATGTATTTTGTTTGGCCGCTGCCAGATGTTGTTTGAGTAAATCTTCTGGCGGTGGCGGTATTTGTAAATAATAGCCCTGCTCGGTTAGCGCCTGTTTTACTTTTTCAAGATCGGCATTAACCAGTTTTTTTCGACCATCAAGCGGCAGCATCATCGCCAGCGTTGGCTGCCCAAATCCTTTCATCAGTTCTTCAGGAACTCGCGAGAAATCGTCTTTTTTTTCGACATATAAATAAGTCTGGTCACGTTTGCTGCTTCGGTAGATCACACAAAACATATCTTTTACTCTGAATTCACGGAATGGTGGCTTGCCTCAATATAATACTGACTATAACATGCCTTATAGTCTTCGGAATATCACCCCGCGCTGGGGATGATAAATAGCAAATTGAGTAAGGCCAGGATGTCAAACACGCCAATCGAGCTTAAAGGCAGTAGCTTCACCTTATCAGTGGTTCATTTACATGAAGCAGAACCCGAGGTTATTCGTCAGGCGTTGGAAGACAAAATCGCGCAGGCACCTGCATTTTTAAAACATGCTCCCGTGGTGATTAACGTGAGTGGTCTCGAAAGCCCGGTAAACTGGTCGGCGCTGCAGGAAGTTGTCGCGTCTACCGGCTTGCGCATTATCGGCGTTAGCGGATGCAAAGACGCTCGATTAAAGGCTGAAATTGACGAAATGGGACTTCCTTTACTGACTGAAGGTAAAGAAAAAGCTCTTCGTCCCGCGCCTGTTGAGGCTCCCGTTCCCGTCCCGCCGCCGCAAAACGTTACTCCCGTCACAAAAACACGATTAATAAATGTACCGGTTCGTTCCGGTCAGCGCATTTATGCTCCACAATGTGATCTGATTGTTACAAGCCACGTCAGTGCGGGCGCAGAGCTTATCGCTGATGGCAATATTCATGTTTATGGGATGATGAGAGGCCGTGCGCTGGCAGGGGCAAGCGGTGACCGGGAAGCGCAAATTTTTTGTACCCATCTGACGGCAGAACTGGTGTCTATCGCAGGTGTTTATTGGCTGAGTGATAAAATCCCAGCAGAATTTTATGGCAAAGCGGCTCGTCTGCAATTAGCAGAGAACGCTTTGACAGTTCAACCGTTGAATTGATCCCTTTTTAACAAGGAATTTCTATGGCACGCATTATTGTTGTTACTTCGGGTAAAGGGGGCGTTGGCAAAACCACCTCCAGCGCGGCCATCGCTACAGGTTTGGCCCAGAAGGGAAAGAAAACTGTCGTTATTGATTTTGATATCGGCCTGCGTAACCTTGATCTGATTATGGGTTGTGAACGCCGCGTCGTTTACGACTTCGTCAATGTTATTCAGGGCGATGCGTCGTTAAATCAGGCGTTAATCAAAGATAAGCGTACCGAGAATCTCTTTATTCTTCCGGCCTCACAGACCCGCGATAAAGACGCGCTGACCCGTGAAGGCGTCGCAAAAGTTCTGGACGATCTGAAAGCGATGGACTTTGACTTCATCGTCTGCGATTCCCCGGCGGGTATTGAAACCGGCGCGCTGATGGCCCTGTATTTTGCCGATGAAGCCATTATCACCACTAACCCGGAAGTCTCTTCTGTACGTGACTCTGACCGTATTCTGGGTATTCTGGCGTCGAAATCCCGTCGCGCAGAAAACAGTGAAGAGCCGATTAAAGAACATCTGTTGCTTACGCGCTACAACCCTGGCCGCGTAAATAAAGGTGACATGCTGAGCATGGAAGACGTACTGGAAATTCTGCGAATCAAGCTGGTTGGCGTGATTCCTGAAGATCAGTCAGTCCTGCGCGCGTCTAACCAGGGTGAGCCGGTTATTCTCGACATCAATGCTGATGCCGGTAAAGCCTATGCTGATACCGTAGACCGTCTGTTGGGAGAAGAACGTCCTTTCCGCTTCATTGAAGAAGAGAAGAAAGGTTTCCTCAAACGCCTGTTCGGAGGATAAGTTATGGCATTACTGGATTTTTTTCTCTCGCGGAAAAAGAGCACAGCAAACATCGCTAAAGAGCGACTGCAGATTATTGTTGCGGAACGCCGTCGTAGTGACGCCGAGCCACATTATTTACCGCAGCTGAGGAAGGATATTCTCGACGTTATCTGCAAGTATGTACAAATCGATCCAGAAATGGTCACCGTACAGCTTGAACAAAAAGACGGCGATATTTCGATCCTTGAACTCAACGTGACATTACCGGAAGCAGAAGAGTCTAAATAACCTTTTGTGTAACTGCGTCATGATTGCAAAAAAGGCAGAGTATTCTGCCTTTTTTAATTTCAGTCCTTTGCCAACCTGCAACACATTTATTCCAAAGTAAACTTCGGGTAGTTTTCGGCAAAATAGCGGCGTAAATACTCAACGGTAATACGGATTTTTGCCGACGTTGCCAGACGTGAAACATAAACCGCCCAAATATTTGCTGGTTGATAATACTCAGGCAATATGTGTATCAGATGTCCGCTGGCAATGTTGTTACAGACATCCCACCACGAACGCAGAGCAATTCCCTGACCGTCAAGACACCATTGATGCACCACTTCGCCATGATTAGATGACAGAGGTCCCGTGACTTTAATTGAGTGAGTCCCCTCTTTATTGCGCATTTGCCAGATACCAAACGGATGGTCACGCTCTTTAATGACCAGACAGGGAAAAGTAGAGAGATCGTTCAGTTGCTTCGGCATTCCATGCTGCGCCACAAACTCCGGCGAGGCGCAAAGAATGCGATAGTTTGTCGCCAGTTTACGGGCAATCAGATTAGGTGCGATATCATCCCCGATACGAATATCGAGATCGACGCCCTCATTCACCAGATCCACCAGACGGTCTTCAACATCGAACCTCAGCTCCAGCTGTGGGTACTCTTTCGCCAGCGCAGACAACGCAGGAGCCACCACCCGGCGGCCAAAACCAAAGCTACTGATAATACGTAACATCCCTTGCGGGATCTGCCTGACATCGGACAGCTCATCCATCATCTGATCGACATCCTGCAGGATCCGCTGCGCCCATTCGTATATCCGCTCCCCCTCTTCTGTGATGGTCACCCGCCGTGTTGTCCGGTGTAACAGCACCACGTTCAGCGTCAGTTCCAGCATCGCTACACGCTTACTGATATAAGCCGGTGATACACCCAACTCTTCGGCGACGGCAGCAAAACCCGCGCGACGCGCAACCAGCATAAAGACGCGCAAATCATTTAACAGCGGCAGATTATTCATGATCTGTGTTTTATGTTTCACCAGTTAGGGGGATTAACTATCGTTCAGTCAATTATAGGATGAGGGGAAAGTCAATTTTGATGGCGTACAAGTGAGAGCTGCTATGAAGAAAACCTGTCGTATTGCCGCTATCCCCGGAGATGGCATTGGTAAAGAAGTCCTGCCTGAAGGCATTCATGTGTTACAGGCAGCCGCCGAACGCTGGGGTTTGTCGCTCAGCTTCGAACAAATGGAATGGGCCAGTTGCG
The DNA here is from genome assembly GCF_005281025.1 of Citrobacter sp. wls714. Lineage (NCBI taxonomy): Bacteria > Pseudomonadati > Pseudomonadota > Gammaproteobacteria > Enterobacterales > Enterobacteriaceae > Citrobacter > Citrobacter sp. wls714. The sequence goes on from NZ_SZWZ01000045.1 coordinate 22,505, forward strand.
AATACTATGCACATCACGGCAAGATGATGCCGGATGACTGGCGTGAACAGTTGCAATCCTTCGATGCTATCTATTTTGGTGCCGTGGGCTGGCCGGACACCGTCCCGGACCACATCTCACTCTGGGGTTCACTGCTTAAGTTTCGCCGTGAATTCGATCAGTACGTTAACCTGCGCCCGGCGCGGTTGTTCCCCGGCGTCCCTTGTCCGCTGGCAGACAAAAAGCCGGGCGACATTGATTTCTACGTCGTGCGTGAGAACACCGAGGGGGAGTACTCTTCCCTCGGCGGACGCGTGAGCGAAGGTACCGAACACGAGATGGTGATCCAGGAGTCGGTCTTCACTCGTCGTGGTGTCGACCGTATACTGCGTTACGCCTTTGAACTGGCGCAAAGCCGCCCGCGCAAAACGCTAACTTCAGCGACTAAATCAAACGGTCTTGCCATCAGCATGCCCTACTGGGACGAGCGTGTCGAAGCGATGGCGGCTAACTATCCCGAGATCCGCTGGGATAAACAGCATATTGATATTCTCTGTGCCCGCTTTGTGATGCAGCCGGAACGTTTTGACGTCGTGGTTGCTTCCAATCTGTTTGGCGATATTCTCTCCGATCTCGGTCCGGCCTGTACTGGTACAATTGGCATTGCGCCATCTGCCAACTTAAACCCGGAACGCACCTTTCCGTCACTGTTCGAGCCGGTACATGGTTCAGCCCCTGATATCTACGGTAAAAATATCGCCAACCCAATCGCGACAATCTGGGCTGGCGCGATGATGCTCGACTTTCTTGGCAACGGTGATGCCAACTATAAGGCCGCCCACGACGGCATTCTGGCGGCAATTGAGCAAGTTATTGCCAGCGGTCCGAAAACGCCAGATATGAAAGGTAACGCCACCACACAGCAGGTTGGCGAGGCCATTAGTCGGGCACTGCGCGGTTAACCTCCGTGCCATTAAAAACGGGAGCACCTGGCTCCCGTTTTAGCTTGCTTACTGCGGATACTCCAACAGCAGCGCGTTGAGACGCTCAGCCATCAGTTCGCCACGCCAGCCGGAAATCAGCTCAGGCAGGGATTGCTGCGGCTTTAATTTCCAGTGCCAGTTGAGCAACTGGTTGATCTGGCGGCGTGAAGCCAGCAGCTCGACGCTGAGATTTTGCTCCGCACTGACTTCGGCAACCAGCGCCTTAATGGCTTTGAACGCCTTGCGGTAGCCTGGCATATCCATCAAATTCAGTAGCGGTTGCGGCAGCGACGCTTCCGGTAAAGCCTGTGCTTTCTCGACAAGGGAAATCAGCGTCTTGCCGTGGAAGCGAATTTCGCTGCCGGAAAGACCCAGGCTGTCCAGTTCGCCCAGACTGCCCGGCATATAACGCGCCACCGCCCATAAGTGTTCTTCACGCACCACAAAGTTTACCGCCAGATCGCGCTCGCGCGCTTTACGCAGCCGCCAGTCGGCAAGCAGTTGCAGACAGGCCAACTGACGGGTACGCAGTTGCCAGGCGTTGGTGATCTCGCGCCAGGCATCCTCGGGTGCCAGAATCTCCTGGCGACGCTGCTGCATTAAGCGACATTCGTCCAGCGCGGCGGGCAGCCAACCGCTGGCTTCGGTTTCAGCCATCAGCGTTGTGGTGATCGGTAACAGATACCAGACGTCAGCCACCGCATATTCACACTGGCGCTCGGTCAGCGGCCTGGCCAGCCAGTCGGTACGGGATTCGCTTTTGTCCAGGGCTATGCCGGTAAACTCTTCCACCATCGCGGCAAACCCCCACGACAGCGGACGACCGCAAAAAGCGGCGAGGATTTGTGTGTCAATCAATGGCTGAGGGAGTTCCCCAAAGGCATTGAGAAACACCTCCAGATCTTCACTACCGGCATGCAGAAACTTGGTTATCGCCGTATCACGTAAAATATCGCGTAGTGGTGACCAGTCAGTGATCCCCTGTGGGTCAATCAGAGCAACGTGTTTGCCATCAAACAGCTGGATCAACCCCAACTGCGGATAATAGGTACGCGTGCGAACAAATTCGGTATCCAGGGCTATCGCCGGAAATTCACGGACGGCTTCGCACAGCGTGGCCAACGCGTCGTCCGTAGTGATCATTTGATAATTCAAATCGTGCTCTCTTAGGTTTACGCCAAAAAAAACGCCGGATTACCCGGCGTTTTCTGCTGGCTGACTTAACGCTCAGCCTTTATTGTCCACTTTGGCGCGTGCTTCGTCACGTAATTCTCGTCGCAAAATCTTACCAACGTTAGATTTTGGCAACTCATCACGAAACTCCACCAGCTTCGGTACTTTATAGCCCGTCAGATGGCGACGACAAAAAGTGACCAGCGCTTCTTCGGTTAATGAGGCATCTTTCTTCACCACGAAGATTTTTACCGCCTCACCGCTGCTGCCCGATGGAACGCCAACCGCAGCGACTTCCTGTACGCCAGAATGTTGCATCACTACGTCTTCAATTTCATTCGGATAAACGTTAAAGCCTGACACCAGGATCATATCTTTCTTACGATCGACAATCCGCAGGAAGCCTTCATCATCCATCACCGCAATATCGCCAGTGTGCAACCAGCCGTCTTTGACAATTTCATCGGTCGCATCCGGTCGCTGCCAGTAACCCAGCATCACCTGCGGACCTTTCACGCACAGTTCGCCCGGCTCTCCCGGCGGCACTTCGTTATCGTCGTCATCCACCAGCTTGACCTCGGTGGAAGGAACCGGTAAACCGATACTGCCGCTGTGATAGTCGATATCGTGAGGGTTAACACTCACCAGCGGGGCGCACTCCGTCAGGCCATAGCCTTCCAGCAGATACTGACCCGTCAGCTTCACCCAACGCTCGGCCACCGCCTGTTGAACCGGCATGCCGCCGCCTGCCGAAAGATGTAGCGAGGAGAAATCCAGTTGCTGGAACTCTTTGTTATTCAGCAGCGCGTTAAACAGCGTGTTGACGCCGGTCATCGCGGTGAAGGGGTATTTCGCCAGCTCTTTTACCAGTCCCGGAATATCACGCGGATTAGTAATCAGCAGGTTTTGACCACCCAGCTCAATAAACAGCAGGCAGTTCATTGTCAGCGCGAAAATGTGATACAGCGGTAAGGCCGTTACCACCAACTCTTTACCCGGATGCAGCAACGGTCCATAGGTGGCGTTAACCTGTTCAAGGTTAGCCAGCATGTTGCGGTGCGTGAGCATCGCGCCTTTCGCCACACCGGTTGTCCCGCCGGTATATTGCAGGAACGCCAGATCTTCCGACACCACTTCGGGCTTCACATACTGCATGCGATAACCGTTTTGCAGTGCACTGCGAAACGAGATGGCATCCGGCAGGTGATATTTTGGCACCAGGCGCTTAATGTACTTCACGACAAAGTTAACCAGCGTCCCTTTGGCGGTAGAAAGTTGATCGCCCATACGCGTCAGGATCACGTGTTGCACCGACGTTTTATCGACCACCTTCTCCAGCGTGTGAGCAAAGTTAGACACGATGACAATCGCCGACGCGCCGCTGTCATTGAGCTGGTGTTCCAGCTCGCGAGGCGTGTACAGGGGGTTCACGTTCACGACAATCATGCCGGCACGTAAAATCCCAAACAGGGCGACCGGATATTGCAGCAGGTTCGGCATCATCAGCGCGACGCGATCGCCCTTTTTCAGCCCGAGCCCTTGTTGCAAATAGGCCGCAAACGCCCGGCTGCGCTCTTCAAGCTTGCGGAAGGTCATCACCTCCCCCATGTTTACAAACGCGGGCTGATCGGCATAGCGCCTTACTGAGTGTTCAAAGAGTTCCACCAGGGATTGATAACGGTCAGGATTGATCTCCGCAGGGACACCAGCGGGATAACGGTTAAGCCAAACCTTTTTCAATACATCACCTCTAAAATGCATATTCGTCGTCATCACAACCCCAGGCAATAAACAAACTATTAACATAATATTAACTCAGCGTACCAGTTTGTTTATTACACAACGACAAGGTTGCGAAGCACGTCACTATTTATTTTTCTTATATCCACGTTAATGCAGAAACAGCGGACGAGCCGCTGTTTCTTTTACTAATAAAACAAAGAGTTACTCGGTTACTATGGTCTGAACCTGTGCCGGGCCGGGATTGTACCATCCCCAGCCGCCGTAGCCACCGTAAGGCCAGCCACGCGCACCGTAGAACCAGGGGTCGATCGGCTGAGGCGGCATAATAATCTGCTGAGTAATATGCCAGCGTTTATAACCGGTTACCTGCATCAGCATGAATTTATACGGCGTACTGCCAATTTTTCCGTCCACTGTACCGCTAATCGGACCGACGACGGTAACCAGTTGACCCCGGAAATCCACCGGGTCGAGAAAGCCGTTTACATCAGCATAAATTCGCCCGCGAGAGGCTTCACCCAGCACGGGTCGCGCACCGCTATCGAGAGGCACGGTGGCGATTTCCAGACGGGATTTCCCCTGCTGGTTCTGAATATCCACCACTTTGCCGCCGAAGCGCGCTTCCTGTCCGACATACAGCTGCGGCGCATTCATCACCCGCACCAGATCCTGCTGCGGCGTAGGGCTTGAGCCTTTGATCGCATCCGGGATGGTGACGCAGCCACTTAGCATTAACGCCAATACGCCCGCCAACACACCTTTCACTACCTGCTTTTGCACCGCCATATTGCGACTCCCTCTTCTTAGCGCCTGCCCCGGGAAACTCACAATGCGGGTCACTGACGACTGCGCGAATTAACCGGGGATGTACTACTAAGATTCATTCTTTACCGGGAAGTTTCTTCCACGCTACGGTGTTACGTAAATAAACCGGTTCAGCATGTTCAACCGCCACGGTCTTACCGGCAGCCAGCATTTGCGTGGCGACAGGCAGCATGTCTTCAGCCGCCGGCAGCAGAACACCGCCATCGCTCAGCGTCAGGCCACTGTCTTTACCGAGTTCAGGCCAGGCAGGCCAGCCCGTCCCGACAGTGACCCATTGGCCAGATAGTTGCAGCAAGCGTTCATGTACTTGTTCAGGCGTTAACACGGCTTCAGTTTCTTCACCGCGCCAGATGCCATTTTCATCACGCTGGTATTCGGCCCAGTAAACCTCGCCCATTCGCGCATCAATCGCCGCCAGTACGCGGGTGGCGCCAGACTTACGCCAGGCCCCCTGCGCCATGGTCGCCAGGGTGGAGACGCCGATCATCGGTAAATTCGCGCCTAGCGCCAACCCTTGAGCAATGCCAATTCCGATACGTACGCCGGTGAAACTGCCGGGACCGCGACCAAACGCCAGGGCATCGATATCGGATAAGGCTAATTCGCCAGCGGACAGGATCTCCTGAACCATCGGTAAAATTCGTTGGGTATGTTCTCGTGGGCAAAGCTCGAAATGAGCCTTGATAGTACCGTCATTCCACAGGGCAACAGAGCACGCCTCTGTGGCGGTATCGATAGCCAGAATTCGCATGGGTGTTTGTGATCAGATCAATAAATTTGGCGCGCATCTTACCACACTCCGTAACAAATTACTCAGTCGATGGTATGGCAAGAAAACGAACCGCGCGCGCAATGTCACGCGTTCGTGGCGCAGGCGGAAGACTCGCCAGGAAGGTAGCACCATAGGGCCGCATCACCAGGCGGTTGTCGCAAATTACCAGCACACCGCGATCGTCTGCGTCACGAATCAGTCGCCCTACCCCCTGTTTCAGGGTGATCACCGCATCCGGGAGTTGAACCTCGTCGAAGGGATCGCCGCCACGCAGGCGACAGTCTTCCATCCGGGCTTTTAACAGCGGGTCATCCGGCGAAGTGAACGGCAGTTTATCGATAATCACCAGCGACAGCGTATCGCCACGCACGTCTACCCCCTCCCAGAAACTGCTGGTGGCAACCAGTAACGCATTCCCTGCGCTGACAAACTGCTGTAACAGTTGCCCTTTACTGGTTTCACCCTGCAACAGGACCGGCAGCGTCATGGTGGCGCGAAATTGTTCTGCCAGATCGCGCATCATCGCGTGTGAGGTACACAGCATAAAGCAGCGACCATTGTTTGCTTCGATAATGGGACGCAGCATAGACGCTAACTGGCGCGCGGCTCCCGGCTGGTTGGTTTGCGGAAGATTGCGCGGCACGCAGAGCAACGCCTGACGTGTGTAATCAAAAGGACTCGGCAACAGCATCGATTCGGCGTCATCTATACCCAGCCGCGCGGTGAAATGATGAAGATCATCGTTTACCGACAGCGTCGCGGAGGTAAAAATCCAGCAGCCCGGCTTTTGTTCCATCACTTCTTTGAATTTATCCGCCACGGTGAGCGGCGTCAGCGCGAGGGTGAAATGGCGGGAGGTGCATTCATACCAATAGCTGAAGCCTGGCTGGTTAATCTCTTTCAGGCGCTTCAAACGGGTGCGATAAAGCGTGGCGCGCTCAAACGCGGCATCCAACAACGCCGAACGCCCAAGAGACAGTTTCGCCACGTCGTAACACAGTTCCAGCGTGTCATCGAGCAGCAAAAACGCGCGCTGTACGCGCTGGTCAGCCAGCAGTTCGCGCAGATTGCCGCGATAGCCCGGCTCGCCAAGTTGCAGGCGGAAATCCTGGGCGCTTTGCGCCAGGCGGTCGGCGCATTTCTGCAACTGCTGAGTGTCTTTCAGCTCGGTGCGATAGGCAATGGTGATGTCTTTCGCCAGGTCTAACAGCTGACGACTGGAGAGCGATTGACCAAAATACTGGCTGGCGATATCCGGTAACTGATGCGCTTCATCGAAAATCATCACGTCAGCTTCGGGGATCAGTTCGCCAAACCCGCTCTCTTTCACCACCATATCAGCGAGAAACAGATGGTGATTGACCACTACCACATCTGCATCCATCGCTTTTTTACGCGCTTTGACGACAAAACACTCTTTGTACAGTGGGCAGTCGCTGCCCAGACAATTGTCGTTAGTGCTGGTTACCAGCGGCCAGGCTTGAGAATCCTCCGCCACGCTGACGCAGGTACTGATGTCGCCATCAAGGGTTTGATTTGACCAGGAGCGCAGCAGGATGACGTCGCTTAAAGTTTGTACCGGCAGGTCGCCGCCGTTCCAGACACAGATAGTTGGAGCGCCCTTTCAGCAGCGCCAGTTTGCCGGTAAATTCAAGCGCTTTAGCGACGGTCGGGAGATCGCGGCTGTAAAGCTGATCCTGCAACGCTTTTGAACCGGTAGAGACGATGACTTTCTTACCCGCACGCAGCGCAGGTGCAAGATAAGCGTAGGTTTTCCCCGTTCCGGTTCCGGCTTCGACAACAAGCGGCTGTGATTTTTCAATGGCATGGCTAACGGCGAAGGCCATCTGCCGCTGTGGTTCACGCGGTTTAAAACCCGGTATCGCTTTAGCCAACTGACCGTCTGCTGCAAAATCGTCCGTCACACTGCCCCCTGTTCATTTGAACAGGGATTATGTCAGGCCAGCGGGTCTTTCGCCAGTTGAAGAGGTGACGTAGGCGCAACATTATGGCAGTCTTGGCGCAACCTGAAGCCATTATGAAAAACGTAAATGAGGAATGATTTATGACGATTGTGCGCATTGATGCCGAAGCGCGTTGGTCCGACGTGGTTATCCATAACAACACGTTGTATTACACCGGTGTACCGGAAAACCTGGATGCTGACGCCTTTGAACAAACGGCGAATACGCTGGCGCAAATTGACGCAGTTCTGGAAAAACAGGGCAGCAACAAGTCACGTATTCTTGATGCCACCCTTTTTCTGGCAGACAAAAGTGACTTTGCCGCGATGAACAAAGCCTGGGACGCGTGGGTCGTTGCCGGTCATGCGCCAGTACGTTGTACGGTCCAGGCCGGGTTGATGAACCCGAAATACAAAGTAGAGATCAAGATTATCGCTGCAGTTTAAGCAACGTTACTCGTCTTCATCTTCGAAACGCGCCACGATCCGCTCGCCGGTATGGCTGGCGCGTAACTCTTCAGCTACCAGAGCAATCGCTTGTCCGCTGCTCATCCCCTGCGACATCAGTTCCTGAATACGCTCGACCGCTTTTTGCTGCTGCTCATGACTGAGTGAAGGTAAACCTGCAAACATTGTTAACTCCTGCTAAATTGTCTGCGCTAATTATTTCATGCTACCGGGCAGTTAGCCAGTAAAGTAGCAACGAGTCAGGACTGATGAAGACGTTATCTCCCGCTGTAATCACTTTACCCTGGCGTCAGGACGCCGCTGAACGCTATTTTTCGACCTTAAGCCATCTCCCCTGGGCGATGCTGTTGCATTCGGGTCATGCTGACCATCCACATAACCGTTTTGATATTCTGGTGGCGGATCCCGTCGCCACGCTGGTTACGCGCGCTGAAGAGACCGTTGTCCATGACGGACACGCAACCGTACGCACGCTTGATGACCCAATGACGGTATTACATTCAGCGCTCAGCGCACGGGGGATTCAGCCGAGCAATCACCCCAATCTGCCGTTTCAGGGCGGCGCGTTAGGTCTGTTTGGCTACGATCTTGGCAGAAGATTTGAATCGCTGCCCACGATTGCCACGCGCGATATTGCCCTGCCGGATATGGCCGTCGGCATTTACGACTGGGCGCTGATTGTCGATCATCAGTTGCAAACCGTATCCCTGCTCAGCCATACCGATGTCGAGGCGCGGCAGAAGTGGCTCGACGCACAACAACCGCCAACGCGTGAACCGTTTGCCTTAACCTCTGCCTGGCAATCCAATATGAGTCGCGCGCAGTATGGCGAAAAATTCCGCCAGGTACAGCGCTATCTGCACAGCGGCGACTGTTATCAGGTCAATCTCGCCCAGCGTTTTCAGGCGCATTATCAGGGCGATGAGTGGCTGGCATTTGTACGACTCAATCACGCTAATCGAGCGCCGTTTAGTGCGTTCATTCGTCTTGAGGAAGGCGCAATCCTCAGCCTTTCACCCGAACGGTTTATTCTGTTGGAAAACCAGCACATCCAGACGCGTCCTATTAAAGGGACGCTGCCAAGACGTGAAGATGCTGATGCCGATCGTGAGCAGGCCCAACTGCTGGCGAATTCGCCGAAGGATCGTGCGGAAAACCTGATGATCGTCGATTTAATGCGCAATGACATCGGTCGCGTTGCCGTGCCGGGTTCGGTACAGGTTCCGGAGCTGTTTGTGATCGAGCCGTTCCCTGCCGTTCATCATTTAGTCAGCACCATTACCGCACGTCTGCCAGAATCTTTGCACGCCAGCGACCTGCTGCGCGCCGCCTTCCCCGGCGGCTCCATTACCGGCGCGCCGAAGGTGCGGGCGATGGAAATTATAGATGAGCTGGAGCCGCACAGACGTAATGCCTGGTGTGGCAGCATTGGTTACCTGAGCTTTTGCGGCAATATGGACACCAGCATCACCATTCGCACCCTGACGGCCACAAACGGACACATTTATTGTTCCGCAGGTGGTGGCATTGTGGCGGACAGTCAGGAAGACGCGGAGTATCAGGAAACATTTGATAAAGTGAATCGTATTTTGCACCAACTGGAGAATTGACACGTGGAATACAGCAGCCTGACGCTTGATGATTTTTTATCGCGCTTCCAACTCCTGCGCCCGCAGGTCACTCATGCCGCGTTAAACCAGCGTCAGGCGGCCGTACTGATCCCAGTCGTCCGCCGACCACAGCCGGGTCTGCTGCTAACCCAGCGATCCGTTCATCTACGCAAACATGCCGGCCAGGTCGCCTTTCCCGGCGGCGCGGTGGACAGCACTGATGCCTCGTTGATCGCCGCCGCCCTTCGCGAGGCGCATGAAGAAGTGGCAATTCCGCCGTCATGCGTTGAGGTGATCGGCGTCCTGCCGCCGGTCGACAGCGTCACCGGTTTCCAGGTTACCCCGGTCGTCGGCATTATCCCGCCTAATCTGCCGTATCGCGCCAGTGAAGATGAGGTTTCCGCGGTGTTTGAAATGCCGCTGGCGCAGGCTCTGCATTTAGGGCGTTACCATCCGCTTGATATTTATCGCCGTGGTGATTCACACCGCGTTTGGCTTTCCTGGTATGAGCAATATTTCGTCTGGGGAATGACCGCCGGAATAATTCGTGAGCTGGCTCTGCAAATTGGCGTCAAGCCCTGACTATACTTATCTTTACGCACGCCATAGACAACTTGAAACTCAGGTCACAACATTAGTAAAACCGCGGTTATCTATTAGTTTAATTCATGTGAATAGTTAAGCCGATCGCCGCGTTCCCTCTTACACTATGCGCAGTTATAACATCGTTACTGGAAAGCCCAGTCGCCCTGTAGGAGTATTATCGTGATTAGTCTATTCGACATGTTTAAGGTGGGGATTGGTCCCTCATCTTCCCATACCGTAGGGCCTATGAAGGCGGGTAAACAGTTCGTCGATGACCTGGTCGAAAAAGGATTACTGGACAGCGTTACTCGTGTTGCCGTCGACGTGTATGGTTCACTGTCGCTCACGGGTAAAGGTCACCACACCGATATCGCCATTATTATGGGTCTGGCGGGCAACGAGCCTGCTACCGTGGACATTGACAGCATTCCCGGATTTATCCGCGACGTAGAAACGCGTGGACGCCTGCTGCTTGCGCAGGGTCAACACGAAGTGGATTTCCCGCAGAATGACGGAATGCGTTTTCACAACGGCAACCTGCCGCTGCATGAAAACGGCATGCAGATCCATGCGTACAATGGCGAAACCGTCATTTATAGCAAAACCTACTACTCAATCGGCGGTGGATTCATCGTTGATGAAGAACATTTTGGTCAGGATACCGCGGGCGAGGTCAGCGTCCCTTATCCGTTCAAATCCGCGACCGAAATGCTGGAATACTGCAACAGCACCGGCCTGTCTCTCTCTGGCATGGCGATGCAGAACGAACTTGCTCTGCACAGCAAAAAAGAGATTGAAGAGTACTTTGGCCATGTCTGGCAAACCATGCAGGCCTGTATCGATCGTGGGATGAACACCGAAGGTGTGCTTCCAGGTCCGCTACGCGTTCCGCGTCGCGCCTCTGCCCTGCGTCGTATGTTGGTCTCCAGCGACAAGCTCTCCAACGATCCGATGAACGTAATCGACTGGGTGAACATGTTTGCGCTGGCTGTTAACGAAGAAAACGCCGCGGGTGGTCGCGTTGTCACTGCGCCAACTAACGGTGCCTGCGGTATCGTGCCTGCGGTCCTTGCTTATTACGATCATTTCATTGAGTCCGTCAGCCCGGATATCTACACCCGCTATTTCCTGGCGGCCGGTGCAATTGGCGCGCTGTACAAAATGAACGCCTCAATCTCCGGCGCAGAAGTAGGTTGTCAGGGTGAAGTGGGCGTGGCCTGCTCCATGGCGGCTGCCGGTCTGGCTGAACTGCTGGGTGCAAGTCCTGAACAGGTGTGTGTTGCGGCAGAAATCGGTATGGAGCATAACCTCGGTTTAACCTGTGACCCGGTTGCCGGTCAGGTTCAGGTTCCGTGCATCGAACGTAACGCCATTGCTTCCGTGAAAGCGATTAACGCCGCACGTATGGCAATGCGCCGTACCAGTGCGCCACGCGTCTCGCTGGATAAAGTCATTGAGACCATGTACGAAACGGGTAAAGATATGAACGCCAAATACCGCGAAACGTCACGTGGTGGTCTGGCAATCAAAGTTCAATGTGACTAATACTTAATTTTCGCCCATCTGCGACGGATGGGCGAATTTATCTCCCCTTCCTCGTCTACTGTAATTTTCCCCACTACACTTGCTCTGTTGCTTTTGGCTTTTGTGACCAACGGCTTATCGGGCGGCCCGCATGCATACAGCACAACGGATCATTAAAAACTATCGCCGGAATCGCTTAATTGTTTGCACACTATGTGCCCTACTGACGCTTATCCTCACTTTAACGGCCCGATTTATTTCGGAGCGTAATTTAAATCATCGGAATACCGTAACCTTTGCCAACCACGCCGTTGAAGAGTTGGATCATGTACTTTTGCCCCTACAGACCGGACGCGATGTGCTGTTGCCATTGATTGGTCTTCCCTGCTCAGTTGCGCGTTTACCGCTGAGCAAGCATGCTGCCAGGCTGCAAACGGTACGCTCTATCAGCCTTATTCAAAGCGGGATTCTGTATTGCTCCAGTATTTTTGGTTATCGCAATGTGCCTGTTCGTCAACTGGAGCCTGAATTACCCAGCCGGGAGCCGCAGCTGCTGCTGTCTACCGACCATTCGCTAATTAAAGGCAGCCCGATTCTGGCGCAATGGTATCCATCCTCTGCCGATGGTGAAGATGGCGTGCTGGAGATCGTTAATATTGATTTATTGTCGTCGATGCTGCTTGAACCCCAACCGCCACAAATCACCCATGCCAGCTTAAGCGTCGGCAATCGCCATCTGCTCTACGGACAAGGTGTTGTCGATACGCTACCTGAGCTAAAGAATGAAAAACGCTACCAGCTTTCATCACAGCATTTCCCGTTTACTATCAGCGTTACCGGTCCGGGCGCCAGCGAACTGGCGATTAAGCATCTGCCCACACAGCTGCCGCTGGCGGTGATCCTCAGTCTGTTAATGGGGTACCTGGCGTGGCTGGCAACCGCCAACAGAATGAGTTTCTCCTGGGAGATTAATCTGGCCCTTGCCGCCCGAGAATTCGAGCTGTTCTGCCAGCCGCTGCTCAATGCGCAAACGCAGCAATGCATGGGGGTGGAAATCCTTTTACGCTGGAATAATCCGCGTCAGGGTTGGATCTCTCCCGAAGTGTTTATTCCCATCGCCGAGGAGCACAACCTGATCGTGCCCCTGACGCGTCATGTCATCGCAGAAACCATTCAGCAGCGACACGTATTCCCCATGAGCAGTCAGTTTCATATCGGGATCAATGTCGCCGCCAGCCATTTTCGCCATGGCACGCTGTTAAAAGATCTCAACCAGTATTGGTTTAGCCAGCATCCCATTCAGCAGTTAGTCATCGAACTTACCGAACGAGATGCGTTACTGGATGTGGATTATCGGATTGTACGCGAGCTAAATCGCCTTGGCGTAAAACTGGCGATTGACGATTTTGGCACCGGCAACAGCTCGCTCTCCTGGCTGGAAAAACTCCGCCCGGATGTACTGAAAATTGATAAATCATTTACTTCTGCGATCGGTACCGATGCCGTGAACTCAACCGTTACAGACATCATCATCGCGCTGGGAAAAAGACTGAATATAGAACTGGTGGCAGAAGGGGTTGAAACGCAGGCGCAGGCACAGCATTTGCGCCGGCACGGTGTACATTTATTGCAAGGTTTTCTGTATGCGAAGCCAATGCCGCTCCGCGATTTTCCAAAATGGCTGGCGGGCAGCACCCCGCCGCCCGCCCGGCATAACGGGCGACATAGTATGCCCGTTATGCCGTTTCGCTAGCCCGGTTACTCGTCTTCGTCGTGAGCGGGTTGTTCTTTAACAATGCGAACTAAATCCACACGATAGTCATTCGCTTCGACAATCGTAATGCTCAGCGGCGCAACCTCGATAACATCGCCGACGCGTGGAATATGACCGTTAGCCGCGATGACTAAACCTGCCACCGTCGCGATATCTTCGTCTTCATTCACCAGCGTATCCACGTCCAGCGCCTGTTGCAACGCATGCAGATCGGTACCGCCTTTCACCAACCAACCGCCTGCATCAGCAATAATTTCAGGCGTTTCATCGGCATCCGGGAACTCACCGGCGATAGCTTCTAATACGTCCAGCGGAGTAACCAACCCCTGCACGACACCAAATTCGTTAGTGACGATCACGAAACTGCCGCGGGCACGACGCAGAACACCTAACAGATTGATCGGATCCAGCGTTTCCGGGACCACGATAGCCGGAGAAGCAGAGGCAATCGCCGCCACATCCACACCCTCTTCCAGCGCTACCAGCAGTTCTTTGGCACGGACGATACCGATAATTTCGTCCAGCTCACCGCGACATACCGGGAACAGGCTGTGCGGTGACGAAAGCAATTGCTCACGAATTTCCGCTACGCTCAGGTCCGCATCAACCCAGCTAATCTCGCCACGAGGCGTCATAATGCCACGTAATGAACGCGAGGCCAGGGAGAGTACGCCGTTGATCATATAGCGTTCTTCTTCCACGAATGCGCCTTCCGGAACGGGCACAGGTACCGGATTGTCGGATTCCATCTGCGCGCTGGCCTGACGTTTACCCCCCATCAGACGCAGGATTGCATCGGCAGTCCGTGCACGCAGCGGTAGTGTCGACTGGTGGCGAATAAAGTTACGACGCGCAATCTGGTTAAACAACTCGATAATGATCGAGAAGCCAATCGCCGCATACAGATAGCCTTTCGGAATGTGGAAGCCAAACCCTTCGGCAACCAGACTCAGACCAATCATCAACAGGAAGCTCAGACACAGCACCACCACCGTCGGATGTTGGTTCACAAATCGCGTCAACGGCTTGGACGCCAGCAGCATCACGGCCATAGCAATCACGACCGCCGCCATCATGACCGGCAGATGGTTGACCATACCGACCGCAGTAATCACCGCATCCAGCGAGAACACCGCATCGAGGATGACAATCTGCGTTACGACAACCCAAAAGCTCGCATACCCTTTCGTCTGCCCGGTATCATGTTCACGGTTTTCAAGCCGCTCATGCAGCTCTGTCGTAGCCTTGAACAAGAGGAAGATACCGCCCAGCAGCATAATCAGATCGCGCCCTGAGAACGCATAGTCCATTACCGTGAACAGCGGCTTTGTCAGCGTCACCATCCACGAAATCACGGACAACAAGCCCAGACGCATAATCAGTGCCAGTGATAAACCGATTAAACGCGCTTTATCTCGCTGTTTCGGCGGCAGCTTATCAGCCAGGATCGCAATGAAGACCAGGTTATCAATACCCAGAACAATTTCGAGAACGACAAGCGTGAGCAAACCCACCCAAATCTGCGGGTCCATTAATAATTCCATGACAAGCTCCTGCTTAAGGAATGACCAAACTGCGCGCTGAGGATCTCAGGCGTTAAAGCATTATGCAGAGAAAATTTGTGGCAAAAAGTGCCAATCTGACAGGCGCAAAGCGGCCTGAGGGTGAAATGACGTCGGTGACGATCCATATGGTGGGCTACTGCCCTATACTCCTGAGTAATTAAACAGATGCTAAACATAACAGAGACAACCGGTTTTTAGCAAAGATTTACCTTCCTTTGCAATAAGTTGTTTCGGAGATATTTTACCCTTCGAAATTTCTTTTCATCGGAAGTTAAATTACGGATCTTCATCACATAAAATATTTTTTTCGATATCTAAAATAATTCACGAAAATCATAGGTTTTTCTTTGTAACCCTTATCTGAATCGATTCGATTGCGGACGACGATTCAAATACATCTTCACGTTGATGTGTTAACGATAATAAAGGAGGTAGCAAGTGACCATTGCTATTGTAATAGGCACACATGGTTGGGCTGCAGAGCAGTTACTTAAGACAGCAGAGATGCTGTTAGGCGAGCAGGAAAATGTCGGCTGGATCGATTTCGTTCCAGGTGAAAATGCCGAAACGCTGATCGAAAAGTACAACGCTCAGTTGGCAAAACTCGATACCAGTAAAGGCGTGCTGTTTCTCGTTGACACATGGGGAGGCAGCCCGTTTAACGCTGCGAGCCGCATTGTCGTCGATAAAGAGCATTACGAAGTTATCGCCGGTGTGAACATTCCCATGCTGGTCGAGACCTTCATGGCGCGTGATGACAACCCGAGCTTCGATGAATTAGTGGCACTGGCCGTTGAAACCGGTAGCGAAGGCGTGAAAGCGCTGAAAGCGAAACCAGTGGAAAAAGCCGCTCCTGCCCCCGTTGCGGCACCCAAAGCAGCAGCACCGGCGAAACCGATGGGCCCCAACGATTATATGCAGATCGGCCTGGCGCGTATCGATGACCGTTTAATTCATGGTCAGGTAGCCACTCGCTGGACCAAAGAAACCAACGTAACGCGCATTATCGTCGTCAGCGATGAAGTTGCCGCCGATACCGTGCGTAAAACGTTGCTGACTCAGGTAGCACCTCCGGGTGTGACGGCGCATGTGGTTGATGTCGCGAAAATGATCCGCGTCTACAACAACCCGAAATATGCAGGCGAGCGTGTGATGCTGTTGTTCACCAACCCGACCGATGTGGAACGTATCGTTGAAGGTGGTGTGAAAATTACCTCTGTAAACATTGGCGGTATGGCTTTCCGTCAGGGTAAAACCCAGGTAAACAACGCAATTTCTGTTGATGAAAAAGACATCGAAGCCTTCAAAAAACTCAACGAACGCGGTATTGAGCTCGAAGCGCGTAAAGTTTCAACCGATCAGAAACTGAAAATGATGGATTTGATTGCCAAGGCGAAATAATTCCCTGGCATTTACTTAGTTTTCACACTTAAGTCTGTATAGCAATAGGAGAAGTACAATGGAGATTACCACTCTTCAGATTGTGCTGGTGTTCATCGTCGCATGTATCGCGGGTATGGAGTCGGTACTCGATGAATTTCAGTTCCACCGTCCGTTGGTAGCCTGTACGCTTATTGGCGCCGTTCTCGGGGATATGAAAACCGGTATTATCATCGGTGGTACCCTGGAAATGATCGCCCTGGGCTGGATGAACATCGGTGCTGCGGTTGCACCAGATGCCGCACTGGCGTCAATTATCTCTACCGTTCTGGTTATCGCGGGTCACCAAAGTATTGGTGCCGGTATCGCGCTGGCTATCCCGCTGGCAGCAGCAGGCCAGGTTCTGACCATCATCGTTCGTACCATCACCGTAGCATTCCAGCACGCAGCGGATAAGGCAGCCGAAAACGGCAACCTGACGGCGCTCTCCTGGCTGCACGTATCCTCACTGTTCCTGCAGGCTATGCGTATCGCTATCCCGGCGGTAATCGTGGCGATTTCTGTAGGTACCAGTGAAGTTCAGAGCATGCTCAACGCCATTCCGGAAGTCGTCACCGGCGGCCTGAACATCGCAGGTGGCATGATCGTAGTGGTTGGTTATGCGATGGTCATCAATATGATGCGCGCGGGCTACCTGATGCCGTTCTTCTATCTCGGCTTCGTCACCGCGGCATTTACTAACTTCAACCTGGTTGCTCTGGGTGTGATTGGCGCTGTGATGGCAATCCTCTACATTCAGCTGAGCCCGAAATATAACCGCGTCGCCGGTGCGCCAGTTCAGGCAGCTGGTAACAACGATCTTGATAACGAACTGGACTAGCAGGTGAGCGAAATGGTTGATATGACTAAAACTACCACCGAGAAAAAACTCACTCCGAGTGACATTCGTGGCGTGTTCATTCGTTCTAACCTGTTTCAGGGTTCATGGAACTTCGAACGTATGCAGGCGCTGGGTTTTTGTTTCTCCATGGTACCGGCTATCCGCCGTTTGTACCCGGAAAACAACGATGCACGTAAGCAGGCTATTAAGCGTCACCTGGAATTCTTTAACACCCATCCGTACGTAGCCGCACCTGTGCTGGGCGTTACGCTGGCGATGGAAGAGCAGCGTGCCAACGGCGCAGAGATTGACGATGGTGCTATCAACGGTATCAAAGTGGGTCTGATGGGACCGCTGGCAGGCGTTGGCGATCCAATCTTCTGGGGTACCGTACGTCCGGTATTTGCCGCGCTTGGTGCAGGTATCGCGATGAGCGGCAGCCTGCTTGGGCCACTGCTGTTCTTCATCCTGTTTAACCTGGTGCGTCTGGCTACCCGTTACTACGGTGTGGCATACGGCTACCGTAAAGGTGTCGATATCGTTAAAGATATGGGCGGCGGCTTCCTGCAGAAACTGACTGAGGGGGCGTCAATCCTCGGCCTGTTTGTCATGGGGGCATTGGTTAACAAGTGGACGCACGTGAACATCCCGTTGGTGGTCTCCACTATCACCGGTCAGGATGGCCAGACTCGCGTTACCACCGTGCAGACTATCCTTGACCAGCTGATGCCGGGCCTGGTTCCTCTGCTGCTGACTTTCGCTTGTATGTGGCTACTGCGTAAGAAAGTGAACCCGCTGTGGATTATCGTTGGCTTCTTCGTCATCGGTATCGCGGGCTACGCTGTCGGCCTGCTCGGCCTGTAAGACTGTTGTACATCACCGGGGGCTTGCCCCCGGTTTTTCTATTTAGAGGGTTGAGGATTCATGACTATCACGGACCTGGTGCTGGTTCTTTTTATCTTTTCGCTGCTGGCGTATGCCATTTACGATCAGTTCATCATGCCCCGCCGTAATGGCCCTACTCTGCTGACGGTCGCCCTGCTTCCTCGCAGCCGTGTTGACAGTGTTATCTTCATTGGCCTGGTAGCTATTCTTATCTACAACAACGTCACCAGCCACGGGGCGCAATTCACCACATGGTTATTATGTGCACTGGTGTTGATGGGGTTGTATCTGTTCTGGATCCGTACGCCGAAAATCATCTTCAAGCAAAAAGGTTTTTTCTTTGCTAACGTCTGGATTGAATATAACCGCATTAAAGAGATGAATTTATCAGAAGACGGCGTGCTGGTGATGCAATTAGAACAGCGTAGATTGCTTGTTCGCGTACGAAATATAGACGACCTCGAAAAAATATATAAGCTTCTTATTTCAAATCAGTAAGTTAACAAGATAGCCTGAACTATGTTTTTCATATATTAATGAAAACAAAACATAGCTAAGGCTATATTACCCCGCCCGTAATGTTATTTATTTTAACGTTCTATTTATAAATAAATCTAAATGAAAATCGTTTTCAATTAAAAGTCAAATATTATTTCCCTGTTTCTTGTTTTATATTCTCAAAATATGTTAAGGTTGCGCCCGTCGTTGGGGAGTAGCCGATTTCCAGACTCCGGAAATGTACGTGTCAACATACTCGTTGAAAAACGTGGCGCGTACGGACTGAACATACAGTTTCAGTCAGGCGAGACCATAGGCACATCAACTGCAATGCATACCTGAATGGCACGATATATTTCGTGTTTTCAATCTGTATGCATGGTTACTGGGGGCAGTGATGTGTTTTATGGATACCCCGGTCAGGACGCTGTTATGAATCTCACCGCTACTGTACTTCTCGCTTTTGGCATGTCGATGGATGCTTTCGCTGCGTCAATTGGCAAAGGTGCCACTCTGCATAAACCCAAATTTTCTGAAGCGCTGCGCACCGGTCTTATTTTCGGCGCAGTTGAAACCCTGACCCCGCTGATTGGCTGGGGTATGGGTATGCTGGCCAGCAAATTTGTACTGGAGTGGAACCACTGGATCGCTTTCATTCTGCTGATTTTCTTAGGTGGGCGAATGATAATCGAAGGTTTTCGCGACAACGGTGATGAAGATGAAGAGCCGCAGCGCCGTCATGGATTCTGGCTGCTGGTCACCACCGCCATTGCCACCAGTCTCGATGCGATGGCCGTCGGGGTGGGTCTGGCATTCCTGCAGGTTAACATCATTGCGACTGCGCTGGCCATCGGCTGCGCCACGTTAATTATGTCCACGCTCGGCATGATGATCGGTCGTTTTATTGGTCCGATGCTGGGCAAACGAGCTGAAATTTTGGGCGGGGTGGTACTGATTGGTATCGGAGCCCAGATCCTCTGGGCACACTTCCACGGTTAATTCAGGCGCTGCCAGATATGAATACTAAAATCTGTCTGGCAGTCAAACTTCGTCTTTCCTGCCAGCGTTTCCCACACTTCCGGTTTTGCCCGCCAGGCGAACGGTGTCATTTGCAGTAATGCAACGGCTTCGCTGCCCTGGAGCTGCATCTGATAGCCCAGCGCAATACTCTGCTGCAGAACAAAACCTTCCAGCTGTTCGGTATGTGGCGCATGCAAACGCACCTCATCATAAATCAGCCCTTTCAGCTCCATTAAATGCCGCGGCCCTGGTGTGGCGGTGATTACCCATCCACCCGGTTTAACCACGCGAGCCAGCTCTTGCGCTTTACAGGGCGCGTAGATCCTGATGATGGCATCCATGGACGCATCGGCAAACGGCAGACGATGGCTGGAAGCCACGCAAAAGGTGACCTGCGGATAACGGCGGGCTGCGGCCTTAATCGCCACTTTAGAGACGTCGAGGCCAACGGTTTTGCCGCCAGTCAGCGTATCGGCAAAGGCATGGGTGTAATACCCTTCTCCACAGCCGATATCCAGAATCGCCGCGTTCGCTGAACCTGGCCTCTCTGTGAGCACCTTCACAATCGCGTCGCGCAGTGGTTGATAGTGTCCGGCATCAAGAAACGCCCGGCGCGCCTGCATCATCTCAGCGCTGTCACCCGGATCGCGCGACCGCTTATACTGAACTGGCAGTAAGTTGACATACCCTTCTTTCGCCACGTCAAACTGGTGCCGCTCAGGGCAAATAAAACTGTTTTTCGTTTGAGTAAGAGGCTGGTGGCAAAGAGGACAGGAAAACGACATGACAACTCCGGCAGGTGATTTGAGGGCGCAAGTGTAACGCGAATTGCGCCCCGGGAAAATAACTTACAGCGCTGGCGAGGATCCACTGTCGCCATGCATCACCAGCAGATGATCGGAGTCGGCAGGCATGCCGTCTGGCTTAACATTTTCCAGGCGCAGGACATCTCCCATAATCTGGCTGAATACCGGCGCGGAGACAGCCCCCCCGTAGTAAGCACCGTTTTGTGGATTATTAATAACCACGACTAACGCGAATTTCGGGTCACTCGCTGGCGCAACGCCTGCCGTATAGGCCACGTATTTATCAACATATTTACCATCATCACCGATTTTTTTCGCCGTCCCGGTCTTTACCGCAACCCGATAATCCCTGACCGCCGCCTTAGTTCCCCCACCGCCGGGTAACGCAACGCTTTCCATCATATGTTCAACCTGATGAACCAGTGCCTCCGGCATCACCCGCGTTCCTATTACCGGCGGATCAATACGCGTTATAGAAAGAGGCCGATAGATGCCAAAGCTACCGATGGTGGCGTAGACATGCGCCAACTGGAGCGGCGTCACCATAAGTCCATAACCGAATGCGAAGGTCGCGCGATCCAAATCGCTCCAGTAGCGGCGTTGGGGCATTAAACCACTGCTTTCACCAGTTAATCCCAACCCGGTTGGATCGCCAAAACCAAAACGCTTATAGGTATCCAGCAATTTCTGCACAGGCATAGCTAACGACAGGTGTGATACACCCGTATCGCTTGATTTCTGCAAAATGCCGGTAAGCGACAGCTCAGGGTAAAATCCGACGTCACGAATACGATGTCCGTCGACATTAAAAGGATGGGTATCAATTACGCTGTCCGGTTGCACAATCCCCTGCTGGAGCGCGGTCATAATCACCAGCGGCTTAACGGTTGAGCCGGGTTCAAAGGTGTCGCTAATGGCACGGTTACGAAAATCATCCAGTACCGCGCCGTCACGATTGTTGGGGTTAAAATCGGGGAAGCTTGCCATGGAGAGAATTTCGCCAGTAGCGATATTGACCAGTACAGCTGCCCCTGACTCCGCTTTATTCCACGTCACGGCATTATCCAGCGCGTCTTCGGTAACCGTCTGCAAACGCTCATCAATACTGAGTTGTAATTCGTGTGCAGGCACCGGCATCACTTCGGTGATATTTTCGATGACATGACCAAATTTGTCTTTACGGACCAGACGGGAGCCGGGTTTGCCCATCAACTGGCTATTGAAGCTTTTCTCCAGACCTTCAATACCCTGGCCATCAATATTAGTGAAACCAATGAGATTAGCCGCAACATGTCCGGCGGGATAAAAGCGACGGGATTCTTCACGCAGATTGATCCCCGGAAGATTAAGGTTATCGACCCACTCAGCCTGCTGAGGTGAGATCTGGCGCGCCAGATAAATAAAGCGTCCCGCAGGATTACTGTTAACGCGCTCAGCCAGAGAACTGAGCGAAATGTTCAGAGTCTTTGCTAACGCCTGCCAACGTTCGTTGTAGCCCACGCCACCCTTGCTAATAATGGTTTTAGGATCTGCCCAGACGGCATTCACCGGGACACTTACCGCCAGCGGTCGCCCTTCTCTGTCGGTAATCATTCCGCGTGGCGAGGCTATGGTTACCTCGCGTAACGAACGCATGTCTTCCTGTTTTACCAGAGTTGTCGGCGTGACAATTTGTAGCCACGCCACCCGACCCAGCAGCAATCCCAGACTTAATAATATCGCCACACAAAGCAGGGCAAAACGTACGGGAGTAAAATTGCGCGCATCTATGTCGTTTTTCTTTTTCACCTGGACTCCCGCATGATAGTTTTTCAGGTGTCTGATTTAACGAGAAATGCTGCGAGAATGCGGGGAAAACTATGCTACGAACATCACGCCTTTGCAACAAAGCGCTAATGGATGGGCTTTCAGAAATATTTTGACGTAATTTGAATTAAAAAGCCCCGCATAAGCGAGGCTTTATATCTGAGATGGTTGCGCATGAGCGCATCAAATCAGTGGTGTCGATCAGATAGCTGTTACGTTAACAGCAGCCGGACCTTTCTGGCCGTCCTGAATTTCGAACTCAACGTTCTGGCCTTCAGCCAGAGTTTTGAAGCCGTTACCCTGGATAGCGGAGAAGTGTACGAACACGTCTTTGCTGCCATCAGCCGGAGTAATGAAGCCAAAACCTTTAGACTCGTTGAACCACTTAACTTGACCTTTAATCTTTGCCATTTGCAAAATTCCTTAGAGTATTTTCTTCGCCCGTGGGCATAACATAGATAAAACTGAGACATTACTGCTTGAGGCACTAATATAAGGTTCGGCAGAGAAGCGGTATTCAACGTCAACGTGTTTACTCAGGACTTCTTTACTGAAAATGCCACACATAAACAGAACTGTACCTCGTTTAACCCAAAACGTGTTATCACATACAACGTAAATAATGGCAAGCCATTTTTAAACGTGTCTCGATCGGTCGCACAAATCCTGTCTTTCATCAAACAACGACTGCACAGTTATGCGCCAGACCGAGCAGAGTTATATTGTCACCTCTCTCCCCTTGCCCCGTCAGGCTTGCACCGTCACAGGGACATTTCTACCATAGCTCAATAGCTTCGGTTGTTCCAGGTTATCTGTCACAGGGTCTGGCGGATATCATTTTTTATGCTTAGTAATGCATAAAATGTCACAAGCGTAAAAATGAGATCCGCCTTCTGTTTTTGCACCAAAATAATGAAAGAATGATGACAATGCACAAAAAAAGTAAGAGAAACGTTTCGCTGTTAATAAGACGATCGTTATCACAAAAATGACATAATCATATTTTTAACGTATGGCAAAATATATTTATAACAGACCGGACATAAGATATTAATTGGTTAGAGTATCTGAAAATACTCAGATTACAGGCGACTCCGGAGCGCTAATTACGCGGGCAGAGCAGAAGAAAATGATCTGACATGTTGACGACAGGATGAAGTATCTGCGCACAGCATCAGCAGACCTTCATCCTGACATACTGTTTTTAGCGCTCAGCTACCAGGCGGATGATATCATCATCGTCATCCTTCGCGGTGACCGCTGCAGGTTCTGCCGCTTTTTCTGGTTCGTTAGCTTCACAAAGGCGACGGAGTAATGCGTTCTGTCTTTTTTGCTGGTCTAACAATGCTTCAAGCAATTCTATCTGCTCGTTAGTACGCGAACTTGCCCGATTAATGAAAAACCACAACACAAGCCCAACAACCAAAACCACCACCGATACCGCTAAAGACGCAAAACTCAACGCGCCAGAATTCAAAACTTCGTTCATTTCACCACCTCAATGTAGACAGCGTAGTTTACCACTGCCGCACAAGAAGGTAATCAACTGTTGTAAAAATGCGCTTACCAGGGAATAAATTTATTGATGGCACAAATACCGCTGAAAAATTGTACGTCCTGATCGCACATGATGTTAAACACCTGCGCCCACATCAATATGCATACCAGCACGACAACAATCAGTACCACCCAGCGTATTTTTTTCACTCCAGCTCCACTCTTCGACTCTACATCTTATGTCTATAAATTATCATGCGTTACCTAAACCCAGCGTTAACTGTAACGGCATTCCATCTTTTTAGGAATGATTGACTTGTTTCAGCCCATGTACAGGCTAATCTACTAATAACGAGAAAAGATAAGAGGTTGTAATGCGTCTGATAATCCGCGCTATTGTGTTGTTAGCTCTGGTTTGGATCGGTTTATTACTGAGCGGCTATGGAGTTTTGATTGGGAGTAAAGAGAATGCGGCCGGTCTGGGTCTGCAATGCCAATATCTGACCGCTCGCGGGACCAGCACCGCACAATATGTCCACACAAACAGCGGCCTTATTGGCCTTTCAGATTGCCCTGTATTACGCAAAAGTACTGTCGTTATCGATAACGGTTAAGATAGCGGTAGTACATTCTCTATGCTATTTGCGCAAAATAGCGCTAATTTTATTCATTAAAAAACCCCAGGTACGCAATACCTGGGGTTTTGCACTTAGGCAATTTTTCTGATTAGAACGGATAGTCGTTATAGCCCATTTGTTCAGAAATCTTACGCGCTGCCGTATGCAGCATCGCCACATATTCGTGTAAACGTTCTTCCGAAAAGCGCAGCGTCGGGAATGAAATACTCAAGCCCGCGATCACCACGCCAAAACGGTCAAACACCGGAACACCGATGCAGCGCAGGCCTTCTTCCTGCTCTTCGTTATCTTCGCCGTACCCCTGTTCACGCACTTTATCTAACAGTACCAGCAATTCATCAGTATTCGTGATAGTACGGTCGGTGCTGCGTTTATACTCGATGCCGCCAAGAATTTCCTTCACTTCTTCGCGGTCACGCCATGCCAGAAGAACTTTACCAATAGCCGTGCTGTACAATGGGTTACGACGACCGACGCGGGAATACATACGCAGATTGTACATGGAGTCGATTTTATGAATGTAGACGATACTGTCTTCATCCAGCGCACCAAGGTGTACGGTCTCTTTGGTCAAACGTGAAAGTTCACGCATCTGGATGTCAGCACTACGGATCAGATCAACGTTTTGTAACGCGCGCGCACCCAGCTCGAATAATTTCAGGGTCAGAGAGTATTTCTCTGACTCTCCTTCTTGTGCCACATAACCCAGCGTTTTCATGGTCTGCAAAAAGCGATAAACGGTGCTTTTTGACATCATGACGCGTTGCGACAGCTCGGTAATACCAATTTCGCGCTCTTCACCCAGCGCCTGCAGGATGCCAAAAACTTTCAGCACGGAAGATACAGAATCAGGTTGTTTATCCAGATCTGCGATTGCCATTTATCACCTCATTACGAGTGTTTTATAAAAATCAGAACCGGTTTTTATTATAATTTCACGAACCTGCCCTCGCAATCGCTCTTTGCTTACTTAGTTACAAATCTGCGACCTAACGCCTGTATATCAATGCTAAGATTATTATTCTCATCATCATTCCCGATAAAATGACCCCTTATGGAAAAAATTCAGGCTGATGGCCTGCCATTGCCCCAGCGATATGGTGCAATTTTAACCATTGTTATTGGCATCTCTATGGCAGTACTCGACGGCGCAATAGCTAACGTGGCGCTTCCGACGATTGCTACCGACCTTCAGGCTTCACCCGCCAGCTCAATCTGGATCGTTAACGCCTATCAAATCGCCATTGTCGTTTCACTGCTGTCACTCTCCTTTTTGGGTGATATGTTTGGCTATCGACGCATTTATAAGTGTGGTCTCGTCGTATTCCTGCTTGCCTCGCTGTTCTGTGCTTTATCAGACTCGCTACAAATGCTAACTCTGGCTCGTGTGGCTCAGGGGTTTGGCGGTGCGGCGCTGATGAGTGTGAATACAGCTTTAATTAGACTTATTTATCCCCAGCGTCAGCTTGGCCGGGGGATGGGAATCAACTCCTTCATCGTGGCGGTCTCCTCAGCGGCAGGACCCACCATTGCCGCGGCGATCCTCTCTATCTCGTCCTGGAAATGGCTGTTTCTGATTAACGTCCCGCTGGGGATTATTGCCCTGCTGCTGGCCATGCGCTTTCTGCCACCAAATTCATCCCGCAGCAATAAACCACGCTTTGACCTGCCCAGTGCGGTAATGAATGCCTTAACGTTTGGCTTGTTAATTACAGCACTCAGTGGGTTCGCGCAAGGACAGTCGCTAAAACTGATTGGTGCCGAGCTTGTGGCGCTTATCGTGGTCGGTTTTTTCTTTATCCGCCGCCAGCTGGCGTTGCCGGTACCGTTATTACCGGTTGACCTGCTACGTATTCCGCTGTTTTCACTCTCGATTTGCACGTCAATCTGTTCATTCAGCGCACAAATGCTGGCGATGGTTTCTCTGCCCTTCTTTCTACAAACCGTGCTCGGTCGTAGCGAAGTCGAAACAGGACTACTACTGACCCCATGGCCGCTGGCAACCATGGTGATGGCGCCGCTGGCCGGATATCTTATCGAACGCGTCCACGCGGGATTGTTGGGTGCACTGGGTATGGGCGTGATGGCAAGCGGATTATTTGCCCTGGTGCTACTCCCCTCTGCGCCCTCCGATTTTAATATTATCTGGCCGATGATATTGTGCGGCGCGGGCTTTGGTCTATTCCAGTCACCGAATAACCACACCATCATCACCTCTGCACCACGTGAACGCAGCGGCGGAGCAAGCGGGATGCTGGGGACCGCGCGCTTGTTAGGGCAAAGTACCGGCGCGGCGCTGGTGGCGTTAATGCTCAATCAGTTTGGTGACAGCGGAACACATATGTCGCTAATAACCGCGGGTGTACTGGCAACGGCTGCCGCCATAGTGAGCGGCTTACGTATCACGCAGCCGCGCGTTCAGGCATAAAAAAAGCGCGTCTGACGACGCGCTTCTTCTGGACTTCCGCAGGTTACTTCAGGTATTCCCCACTACGCAGCGCTTCAATACGCTTATCCAACGGCGGGTGAGTCATAAACAGCTCACTCAACGATTTAGATTTACCGTTGATGCAGAACGCCATCATGCTGGTCGCTTCCTGCGGCTCATAGCTGGTTTTCAGACGCTGCAGCGCGGCGATCATCTTCTCACGACCGACCAGTTTGGCAGAACCGGCATCCGCATGGAATTCACGGTGACGTGAGAACCACATGGTAATGATGCTGGCCAGAATACCAAACACCAGTTCCAGCACCGTCGCCACCGCAAAGTAGATTAATGGGTTGCCGTTGCTGCCCTCGCCCTCATCGCGGTTACCGCCCATAAACCCGGCGGCAATTTGCGCCAGAATACGGGAAATAAAGATAACGAAGGTGTTCACCACACCCTGAATGAGGGTCATGGTCACCATATCGCCATTGGCAATATGGCTGATCTCGTGCGCGATAACCGCTTCGGCTTCGTCCGGGCTCATGTTTTGCAACAGGCCAGTACTCACAGCCACCAGCGAAGCATCCCGGCGCGCACCGGTAGCAAACGCGTTAATATCTGGCGCATGGTAGATTGCAACCTGCGGCATAGCAATACCGGCCTGGCGGGCCTGATTCGCTACCGTATTCATCAGCCAGCGTTCTCTTTCATTACGGGGCTGTTCGATCACTTCCCCGCCAACGGACTTTAACGCCATCCATTTGGACATCAGCAGCGAAATGAAGGAACCACCAAAACCAAACAGCAGTGCCATGATCAACAAGCCTTGAACGCTGCTTGACTGAATCCCTGTCAGGCTCAATACCAGCCCGAAAACGACCATCACAGCCAGGTTCGTCAGCAGGAAGAGCGCGATTCGCATCATAATTTTCTTTTAACCTCAATTTAACAAAACGCACTATGCGATTACCCATATCGTATGGGTCTTATGGCTATTTTCAAGCATCCATAGGTGCTAAGTCACCAGAAAGACACAACTTTACATTTTATCGTATCAGACTGACGTCTTCATGCGCTTGTTAAAAAAACAGGCACAATTTCTTGTGCCTGTTGGAGGTTATTGACTGTTCGCGGGTTGTTCCGCTGGCTTGTCTTTTTCAAGATGCGCCAGGTCGAGCGCGATTTTTACCGTTTCATCCAGATACGGATCCGGCTCCTGGTAATCTTTGGGCAGATCGTCCAGTTTCTTCAGCAACGGTTTGCCTTCTCGCTTAAACCGATCGTTGATGCGCGCCAGACGCAGTGCATCATCTTCGTTATTCTCTTTCTCACGCTGAGCGTAATTCAGAGAAGCGATGCTGCGCTTATCCTTCATCGCATTGAATCGCGCAATGTCCTTCATGATGTACTGGAACTCAGGATCGTTCGCAATACGGGCATTGTGCTCTTTTAGCAATTCAGGTCCAAACGGCGTCAGGTTATCAGACTTGGTATAGGTCGCCGCATCAATGCTATCCCACGGCAACGCGTTATCTTCAAACTTCTCACCGGTTTCAGTTTCTTCATTACCTGTCGGCATGATGATATCCGGCGTAACGCCCTTACGCTGCGTACTGCCACCATTTACACGGTAGAATTTCTGGATCGTGTATTGAACAGAACCCAGCGCTGGCCATTCCGGACGCAGCATCTGATCGTAAATACGGTTCAGGGAACGATACTGCTGTACGGTGCCCTTGCCAAAGGTCGGTTCACCGACGATCAGCGCACGACCATAATCCTGCATTGCCGCGGCAAAAATTTCCGATGCCGAGGCACTGAAGCGATCAACTAATACCACCAGCGGACCTTTGTAATACACCACGCCGTCGGTATCGCTGTCTTCACGCACTTTGCCGTTATTGTCACGAACCTGTACCACCGGGCCGGAAGGAATGAACAGACCGGAAAGCGAGACCGCTTCGGTCAGTGCGCCACCGCCGTTGGTACGCAGATCGATAATCACGCTGCTGACATTCTGTTTTTCCAGTTTCTGCAGCTGAACTTTGACGTCATCCGTCAGGCCAACATAGAAGCCAGGAATATCCAGTACGCCGACCTTCTCTTTGCCAACGGTTTTCACGGACATTTTAACGGCGCGGTCTTCGAGACGAATGCGTTCACGCGTTAGCGTGACAATGCGCGTCTTGGTGCCTTTACCGGCAGGCAGGATTTCGAGGCGAACTTTGCTGCCTTTAGGTCCTTTGATCAGCGCTACAACGTCATCCAGACGCCAGCCAATCACATCGACCATGCCTTTTCCGGTCTGGCCCACGCCGACAATACGGTCGCCAACGCTTATCGCTTTACTCTTGGCTGCCGGGCCGCCCGCTACCATGGAGTTAATAACGGTGTAGTCATCATCCATTTGCAGAACTGCGCCAATACCTTCCAGAGACAAGCTCATTTCAGTATTAAACTGTTCAGTGTTGCGCGGAGAAAGATAGTTAGTATGCGGGTCTATTTCACGAGCAAAAGCCGTCATCGCCAGTGAGAACACATCTTCACTGTTGGTCTGCGCCAAACGGCGAATGGCAAATTTATAGCGACGCGTCAGCGTTTCGCGAATTTCCGCATCGGTTTTACCGGTCAGCTTCAGGCTGAGTTCGTCAAATTTAACTTTGCCGTCCCACAGCGCATTAAGCTCTGCTTCGCTCTTCGGCCACGGAGCTTTGCTCCGGTCGAGGTTAAAGGTGTCGGTACCGGTAAAATCCATTGGACGTGCCAGCACGCTTAGTGCGTACTGATATCGTTCAAATCGGCGTTTTTGCGCAAGATTATAAAGATCGTAAAAGACATCCAGCTTGCCCGTGCGCAGTTCATCGCCGAGGACAGTTTTCTTTTTTGCATACTGTTCGATATCGCTCGCCAACAGCACGTTATGGCTGTAGTCGAGCAGATTCAGATAGCGGTCAAAAATTTTTGCC
This sequence comes from Citrobacter sp. wls714, assembly GCF_005281025.1. Taxonomy (NCBI): domain Bacteria; kingdom Pseudomonadati; phylum Pseudomonadota; class Gammaproteobacteria; order Enterobacterales; family Enterobacteriaceae; genus Citrobacter; species Citrobacter sp. wls714. Next base: position 52,273 of record NZ_SZWZ01000045.1, read on the forward strand.
GAAAACGCCTGATCCAGATCGAACTGGCGATAGTGTGAACGTGTAAAACGTGATGTTACACGTTCACTCACCGTCGCATGCTGGGTTTCTTCCTTTAAAACGGGGATTTGATCGGCACGCGTGATGTCTTCTACAGCAAGTGCCTGGCCTGCTAATGCAAGCAGACCAGCTAACGCAGTAAGCCTAAAAAAAGTGTTCATGCCAGGCCAGGCCTCCGTTTCAGAACACCAGGTGTTCTGCGCGTACAATCAAAGACATACCCGAATTCAGCTGTACACGGACGCCATCTTTGGTGATTTCTAATACGGTGGCATCCATCGCATTATTACCTGCTTTCACCTTCAAAGACTGCCCTACCGTCAGCACTGAAATATCAGATACCGGGGTATGCTGTTCTTCACGAGGAGCACGCGGTGCTTTGGCTGCTGGTTTTTCAGCGCGAGGTTTACGTTCAGCCTCTTCTTTACGACGCGGAGCAGGACGCGGCTTACGCTCGCGACGCGGTGCGTCTTCTTTTTCGCCGGCAGCAGCGGCCGCTTCGCGTTTTTTCGCCTGTTGCTCTGCACGTTGCGCCTGAACGCGAGCTTTAGCTTCTTCCAGCTGTTTGCGAGCATGTTCAACATGTTGCTCATCCAACTCACCACATGGGTTGCCGTCGAGATCAACACGCGTTGCGCCCAATTTTACGCCATACAGATAGCGCCAGCTGGAAGTATAGAGACGTAAGGCAGAACGGAGCTGTGTCTTGCTGAGGTTCATTTCACCCTCAACACGCTCTACCAAATCCTGAAAAATGCCAATTTTCAGTGGGCGCGCTTCGCCTTCAGCACTAAAACACTGCGGGAAGCGTTCGGCCAGAAACGCGATGACTTCTTTACTGCTATTCAACTTAGGTTGATTTTCCATGAAATTTCCTGATTACAACGGACGTAGCCAACAAGCGCAGGCATGAACAGGCGACATTATAATGACGTCATCAGTAATTGCTACGTTATCCGTTGATTATCCTGCGACGCTCGCAAAGAATTTTTTGTAATCCGTCGTTGCAAGCACGGTTTCAAGCTGTGCCACAAGCGTACGCAGCCCCTGTTCGTCCTCTTCAGTGAAGCGACCAAACGCGGTGCTATCGATATCCAGCACGCCGATTATCTGATTTTCAACAGTGATAGGCAGAACGATTTCCGCATTGCTGGCGGCATCGCATGCGATGTGCCCGTCAAACGCGTGTACATCTTCGATGCGCTGCACCTGATTGCGCGCCACCGCGGTACCACATACGCCACGTCCTACCGGGATCCGTACACAGGCAATTTTGCCCTGGAAAGGACCAAGTACCAGAGTCTCGCCCTCAAGCAGGTAAAAACCGGCCCAGTTTACTTGTGCAAGACGCTCGTACAACAATGCGCTGGTATTTGCCAGCGTTGCCAGAAAACTGGTTTCACCTGCCATTAATGCCTGAAAATCACGGTTCAGATCCGTGTATAGCTCTGATTTGTTCATTATGTAATCACTTAGTTGTCTTACTTAAAACTGCAGCCTACTAAAATAAACATTAAATGCGTTAATGCTCAAGATCATTCCCGTCATGAGTTAAGATAACATTACTTCAACATTTTGATACGCGGTACATGGCCCTTACGACATCACGCATCACGCCCACTAAAAAAATCGCCATCAGATCCATCGGTGAGGCACTCCCGCGTGCACATTATCATCGTTGTCCTGAATGCGACCTGATTTTTAGCTTGCCTAAAATGCGCTCGCACCAAAGTGCATTCTGTCCACGCTGTCAGGCGAAAATCCGTGACGGGCGCGACTGGTCCTTAACGCGCCTGGCAGCAATGGCTGTCACCATGATGCTGCTGATGCCCTTCGCCTGGGGAGAACCGCTCTTACACATCTTTTTGCTCGGTGTACGCATTGACGCCAATGTGATGCAGGGTATCTGGCAAATGACCCGCCAGGGTGACCCTCTCACCGCATCCTTCGTGCTATTTTGCGTTGCGGGCGCGCCGATTATTCTCGTTACCTCAATCGCTTATCTGTGGTTTGGCAATATTCTCGGGATGAACCTACGCCCGGTGCTACTGATGCTGGAAAGGCTCAAAGAGTGGGTGATGCTTGATATCTATCTTGTGGGTATCGGCGTCGCGTCGATTAAAGTTCAGGACTATGCTTATTTGCAGCCTGGGGTGGGACTGTTTGCTTTTATTGCGCTGGTGATCCTCAGTATTTTGACGTTATCGCACCTCAACGTAGAACAGCTTTGGGACCGTTTTTACCCGCAAAGGCCTGCTCGTCGGCCCGATGAAAAGCTTCGCGTTTGCCTTGGTTGCCACTTTACAGGGTATCCGGACGCCCGCGGTCGCTGCCCTCGTTGCCATATACCGTTGCGCTGGCGCAGAAATCAAAGTATTCAAAAATGTTGGGCTGCTCTGCTGGCCTCGATTGTCCTGCTGCTGCCTGCTAACCTCCTGCCTATCTCGATCATTTATGTCAATGGTTCCCGACAGGAAGACACGATCATGTCAGGCATACTGTCTTTGGCAAACAGTAATATCGGCGTGGCGGCGATCGTGTTTATTGCCAGTATTCTGGTGCCATTCACCAAAGTGATTGTGATGTTTACGTTACTCATCAGCATTCATTCTAACTGTGAGCAAGGATTGCGTACCCGCATCAAACTGCTGCGCATAGTGACCTGGATTGGTCGCTGGTCAATGCTGGATCTTTTTGTTATCGCTTTAACTATGTCGCTAATTAATCGCGATCAGATACTTGCTTTTACTATGGGACCGGCTGCGTTTTATTTCGGCGCAGCGGTAATATTGACTATTCTTGCAGTGGAATGGCTGGACAGCCGCTTACTTTGGGATGCACATGAGTCAGGAAACGCCCGCTTCGCAGACTGAAGCGCAGATTAAAACAAAACGTCGTATCTCCCCGTTCTGGCTGCTGCCGTTCATCGCATTGATGATTGCAGGATGGCTTATCTGGGGAAGCTATGAAGATCGCGGGAATACCGTAACCATTGACTTTATGTCGGCGGACGGCATTGTGCCTGGCCGTACCCCTGTTCGCTATCAGGGCGTCGAAGTGGGCACGGTGCAGGACATCAACCTCAGCAAAGACCTGCGTAAAATTGAAGTCCGCGTCAGCATCAAATCAAATATGAAAGATGCACTGCGCAAAGATACCCAGTTCTGGCTGGTCACGCCGAAAGCGTCACTGGCGGGGGTTTCCGGCCTGGATGCGTTAGTTGGCGGCAACTATATCGGCATGATGCCCGGTACCGGCGAGCCAGAGGATCATTTCGTCGCGCTTGATACACAGCCCAAATACCGCCTGAACAACGGCGATTTGATGCTGCACCTGCGGGCCCCCGACCTCGGATCGCTTAACAGCGGCTCGCTGGTTTATTTCCGCAAAATCCCTGTAGGTCGGGTCTATGACTACACCATTAATCCAAATAATCAGGGCGTAACCATCGACGTGCTGATTGAACGCCGCTTTACCAATCTGGTGAAAAAAGGCAGTCGTTTCTGGAATGTATCAGGAGTAGACGCGGATGTCAGCCTCAGCGGCGCCAAAGTGAAGCTGGAGAGTCTGGCAGCCCTGGTTAATGGCGCCATTGCTTTTGATTCACCGGAAGATTCGCAACCCGCCGTTGCCGACGATACGTTTGGTTTGTATCAGGATCTCGCGCACAGCCAGCGCGGCGTGATCGTTAAGCTCGATTTACCCAGCGGCGACGGACTTAAGGCTGGCTCAACCTCGCTGATGTATCAAGGACTGGAAGTCGGTCAACTGACCAAACTGGATTTAAATCCGGGCGGTAAAGTCACCGGCGAAATGACGGTCGATCCCAGCGTCGTAACGCTATTGCGTGACAACACGCGTATTGAATTACACAGTCCTAAATTATCGTTAAGCGATGCGAATCTCAGTTCGCTTCTGACGGGCAAAACATTCGAGCTGATACCTGGCGAGGGCGAACCGCGTAACCAGTTTGCAGTGATTCCTGCAGAGCAATCCTTGTTACACGATCCGGGCGTCATGACGCTGACGCTGACCGCGCCGGAAAGTTACGGTATTGATGCCGGCCAACCGCTGATTCTTCACGGCGTTCAGGTCGGTCAGGTGATTGAGCGCACGCTCTCCAGCAAAGGCGTTTCGTTTACCGTCGCCATCGAACCGCAGCATCGCGCGCTGGTACAAGGCGACAGTAAGTTCGTGGTCAACAGTCGGGTGGATGTCAAAGTTGGGCTTGATGGCGTAGAGTTTCTTGGCGCCAGCGCCAGTGAGTGGATCAGCGGCGGCATTCGTATTTTGCCCGGTACGAAGGGTGAAATGAAAAAAAGCTACCCGCTGTATGCCAACCTGGAAAAGGCGATTGAGAACAGCCTGAGCGATCTGCCAACCACCACGGTCAGCCTGAGTGCCGAAACGTTGCCCGATGTGCAGGCCGGTTCAGTGGTCCTATATCGTAAATTCGAAGTCGGTGAAGTGATCAGCGTTCGTCCACGTGCCGATGCGTTTGATATCGATCTGCATATCAAACCGGAATATCGCAACCTGCTGACCAGCAACAGCGTGTTCTGGGCCGAGGGCGGCGCCAAGGTCCAGCTCAACGGCAGCGGTTTAACCGTTCAGGCTTCTCCCCTGTCGCGAGCGCTTAAAGGCGCAATTAGCTTCGATAACCTGAGCGGCGCCAGCGCCAGCCAACGCAAAGGCGACAAGCGGATTCTGTATGCGTCAGAAACCGCTGCGCGTGCAGTGGGCGGCCAGATAACCCTGCACGCCTTCGATGCCGGTAAACTGGCGGCCGGTATGCCGATTCGCTACCTGGGAATCGATATTGGCCAGATCCAGACGCTAGAGCTGATCACTTCCCGTAATGAAGTTCAGGCCAAAGCGGTGCTGTATCCGGAGTACGTACAGACCTTTGCGCGTAGCGGCACACGCTTCTCCGTGATTACCCCACAAATCTCAGCCGCGGGCGTGGAGCATTTAGATACCATCTTACAGCCGTATATCAACGTTGAACCTGGCCGCGGTAACCCGCGCCGTGATTTTGAGCTGCAGGAAGCCACTATCACCGACTCTCGTTACCTCGATGGTCTGAGTATTGTGGTGGAAGCACCGGAAGCGGGTTCATTAAACATCGGTACGCCAGTTCTGTTCAGAGGTATTGAAGTCGGGACCGTCACCGGGTTGACGCTCGGCTCCCTTTCCGATCGCGTGATGATCGCTATGCGCATCAGCCAGCGCTATCAGCATCTGGTGCGTAACAACTCTGTATTCTGGCTGGCATCCGGCTACAGTCTCGACTTCGGCCTGACCGGCGGCGTCGTGAAGACCGGTACCTTTAATCAGTTCATTCGCGGTGGGATCGCCTTTGCAACCCCGCCGGGTACGCCACTGGCACCGAAAGCACAGGCTGGTAAACACTTCCTGTTGCAGGAAAGCGAACCGAAAGAGTGGCGTGAATGGGGAACCGCCCTGCCACGATAACCTCTCCCTTTGCTCCGGCGTACTCGCGCCGGAGCACTTATGCTACACTGCGCACCTGTTTTTTTGCCGGTGGTACCAAGTGGCTTATTTTCCCGACGCCTTTCTGACACAAATGCGTGAAGCAATGCCTTCCACGCTCTCATTCGATGATTTTCTCGCTGCCTGCCAGCGTCCGCTGCGCCGTAGCATCCGCGTCAATACGCTGAAAATCTCTGTTGCCGATTTCCTCACTCTGACAGCGCCATATAACTGGTCGCTCACCCCTGTTCCATGGTGTGCTGAAGGCTTCTGGATTGAACGCGATGATGAAGCGTCACTGCCGCTCGGCAGCACTGCAGAGCATCTAAGCGGCTTATTTTATATTCAGGAAGCCAGCTCAATGCTGCCGGTCGCCGCGCTGTTTGCCGATGGCAATGCCCCGGAACGTGTAATGGATGTCGCGGCAGCTCCCGGCTCCAAAACCACGCAAATTGCCGCCAAAATGAATAATCAGGGCGCGATTCTGGCGAATGAGTTTTCCGCCAGTCGCGTCAAAGTCCTGCATGCCAATATCAGCCGCTGCGGTATCAACAATGTCGCCCTGACCCATTTTGACGGGCGGGTATTTGGCGCGGCATTACCAGAAACATTCGATGCCATATTGCTGGATGCTCCATGTTCCGGTGAAGGCGTAGTACGTAAAGATCCCGATGCACTGAAAAACTGGTCCATAGAAAGTAATCTGGAAATTGCCGCAACCCAGCGAGAGCTGCTCGACAGCGCATTCCACGCCCTGCGCCCCGGCGGCACATTGGTGTATTCAACCTGTACGCTGAACCGTGACGAAAACGAAGCCATCATGCAGTGGTTGATTGAAACCTACCCGGATGCCGTCGAATTTTTACCGCTGGGCGATTTATTTCCCGAGGCTGAACGCGCCCTGACGCCGGAAGGATTCCTGCATGTGTTCCCGCAGATCTACGATTGTGAAGGTTTCTTCGTCGCACGTTTGCGCAAAACAGCCGCCATTCCTGCGTTACCCGCGCCGAAATATAAAGTGGGTAACTTCCCGTTTAGCCCGCTGAAAGGACGTGAATCTGCGCTCGTCGCCCAGGCCGCTAACGCCTGCGGATTACAGTGGGCAGACAATTTACGCCTGTGGCAGCGAGACAAAGAGATCTGGCTGTTTCCAACAGAGATTGAACCCCTGATTGGCAAAGTTCGCTTCTCCCGACTCGGGGTTAAACTGGCTGAGACCCATAACAAAGGGTATCGTTGGCAGCATGAAGCCATCATCGCCCTCGCCGATCCAAGCCACAGCCATGCGTTCGAACTGAGCCTTGCCGAAGCAGAAGAGTGGTATCGCGGTAGAGATGTTTACCCGCAAACTTCACCCGCAACTGACGATGTGTTGGTTACGTTCCAGCATCAGCCGATTGGTCTGGCAAAACGTATTGGATCGCGATTGAAGAATAGCTATCCACGCGATCTTGTCCGGGAGGGCAAACTCTTTACAGGATAACGCACGTTTTGACTGGCGCTTTTGCTAACGTTGACTACGCTGAAAAATGGACGGCCTAACTGGTCGTACCACAATCAGCAGATAAACGGAGAGCACGATGATGAAAACCAGTGTGCGCATTGGCGCTTTTGAGATCGACGACGCCGAGTTGCATGGCGAATCGCCGGGGGACCGAACGTTAACCATTCCATGTAAATCCGATCCGGATTTATGTATGCAACTGGACGCCTGGGATGCCGACACCAGCGTCCCGGCCCTTCTGAATGGAGAACACTCTGTTCTGTTCCGCGAGCACTACGATCGTAAGTCAGATGCCTGGATCATGCGCCTTGCCTGATTCAAAAAGAACCCGTCGCCAGACGGGTTATTTCTTGGTTAATTTCCCTCATCTATCAACATCTTCTACACTACAGGTATGGCTTTACCCTTTGAGGATGAAATGTTCACGCTGGTTCTTTTTGTGTGCTACCTTGACGGCGGTTGTGAAGATATCGTGGTTGATGTCTACAAAACTGAGCAGCAATGCCTTGTATCGATGGACGATCAGCGCATTCGTAACGGCGGATGTTTGCCTGCGGACGATTACATCGACAGCTTCTGGCGTCCAGCCCAGGAATACAGCGATTTCTGATTATTGCAATTGCACCAGCGTTAATTCGCCGCCAAATACCGCACCGGTATCAATATAGTGCAGATTGTCACGATCTAACCGATGCCGCAGTGGCGTATGACCAAACCAAAAGTGATCCGCGCCGCGTATGCCGTTACCTTTGTTCATCAACCGCGTACGATCCCACAGCACCCGCTGTAAATCGACCTCTTTTTGCCACTGGTAATCATCATCCGGGTAATCTGCATGAGCAACAACGTGTATGCCACTCCGGCAGCGTAGTTCCAGAATCCAGGGTAACTTTCGACACGCTTTCAGTGCTAATCTTGCCGCAGACTGATCCGCGTGAGCAAACCACGCGCCGCCGTTCATAAACCACAAATGTTGCTCCCCCGTCGCCAGTGCATCCAACGCCATCTGCTCATGATTGCCCCTGACTGCCACAATCCAGCTTTTACGCAGCAGGCGCAGGCAACGCAGACTGTCAGGCCCACGGTCAATAACATCACCCACCGAAACCAGCAGATCTTGCCGGGGATCAAACCGGCACTGCCGCAATCTCACCATTAATAAAGAGAAGCAACCGTGGAGATCCCCCACGACCCAGACGTGACGCCAGTGTGAACCTTCGATTCGTTGGTAGATATTGTCAGGCTGTGCCATGCAACCTCCTGAGCACATTGAGACCTGGTTATAATTTTAGCAATGGCTGCAAAAAATCCTGGACGATCAAGGGGCAGAGTATGGTATGGTTTACGCAGAATACAGCCTGTGATACGCAGTGTTTGGCCCTGGATGGCATGGCATTCACCACATAAAAAGAGACCGAATACGATTCCTGTATTCGGTCCAGGGAAATGGCTCTTGGGAGAGAGCCGTGCGCTAAAAGTTGGCATTAATGCAGGCTAAGTTACCCTGCCATTTAAGAATAGATGACAGCGCCAGGTTTTCCAGTCCGCGGCTAAAGTGGCCGGAAAAAAAGGCAGTTCGTCACACGACCAAATGCAAAAACCGCAAGTTCTTCTGTGAGATCCTGCGGTTTTTTTATTGGAAATCATAACGCTACATCTGACAATTAACAGAGCTTTTCTGCGCGCTCCACAAACGGTGCCAGACTCATTTTTTCGCCAGGTTTCGTCGGGTCATCAATCTGGATAATCTCAATCGGCTTCGCCGTGGTTTTGCCGCTCTCAACCTGTTTTCTGGCAACATCATTCAATGGATATTGCACCAGCGTGCTGGGATTGATGACATACAACGCGTTACCTGCACGGCAGGTCAGCATCACCTCTTCCCGATTAAACGCCCACTTATCTTTGCCAACCTCAAAACGGCTGACGGTGATGACCTGTGGCGCTGCCAGCGCGGCCCCTGAACTTGCCAGTAGTAGTAAAGAGAGAATGATTTTTTTCATGCGTTTTGCCAGTCCATCAATCAAAAAGGTTCGAGGGTTGCAAACAGGCTGACAATCGCCAGCACTACGGCCCCTATTCCCCATTCCAGTTTTGTCATCCAAATGAAATAGAGCGTCATACAGTCATTATCCTGCATGCGTGGTACCAGAACATACCGATTCGCCAGGGCAATCGCCACCATTAGCATAACAAGGGCACCTTTTAACAAAAGGAGTTGCCCATAAGCCATATGCCAGGAGCCGGAAACACCGACAATAAACAGGGCATTCATAATCCCGGTAAGTAAAACCCCGGCAACGAAAAGATGCCCATAGCGGGAGAAACGCATCATGGTAGAGATCGCTTGTTCCCGCCAGCGGCCCTGCGCCATTCTCATACAGTAAAGTACGGGCAGCAAGCCACCAAACCAGGCTGCTGCACATATCAGATGCAAGGCATGGTTAACCTGTTGGATAGCCCCAGGGACGCCAGTATGCAGCGTTGCATGTCCAACACCTGCCAGCAAAATAAATTGGGCAATCGTCAGCATTAACAGCAGTCGCGACATGCTGCGCGGCACAACGATGGTCACTACCAGCGTGACCATTGCGAGGATAATCTGCCATAACCAGACGCCGCCAAATTGCGTCTGCAGAACGGCGCCCCAAACGTCTGTCGAGACGACATCCCGCCAGCCTGAGCCCATTAAGCCCCCCTGGATCGCCAGCATTAGCGTCGCGCTGATAAAACTCCACGTCGCGGCATGGCGTTGCAGACGTAAAAAACGACGCATCATTAAACGGCGAACTGAAACGGGAGCCAGCCACGCGCCGTAAAGCGCACAACCAAACACCAGCATCAACGCGGTAAAATGAATAAATCGCAGGGCAACCCAGGTAAATGCCAGCATCGGTTATTTCACGCTAAAGGTATATTGTCCCTTTGTCTTGTGACCATCCACGGATACAACGTGCCAGTCCACCGTATATTTTCCGGCCTCCAGCGTTTGAGCGAGCGGAATAATCAGTTGCGTTTTGTCCTGATCGCTGCGGGTCGCTTTGCCCGTCTTGATTGATTCCTTTTGTGGACCTGTCAGCGTTGCGCCACTGAAAGCGGGTTCGACGCCCTCAGAAAAATTCAGCGTCAGCGCCTGGGGAGAAGCGGTGACTTCCGCATTCGCCGCCGGGCTTTGTTTTGTCAGGTGAGCATGCGCCAATGCAGCGGGTGTTGCGAGGAGGCTGGCGAGTACGATGAGAGTATTACGTAGCGAAGATGCAGATGAAGCCATTTCAACTATTCCTTTTTGTTATGTCTAATCTATAGAGAATAACCTTCTACAATGATCGAGTCGAGAATCATCAATTCTGTCTTGCCATTAATGCGCACTCTTAGTAACTTTGCGCGCCGGAAGACAGAGAAAAGGAGCAGCCTATGAACATCAATCTGGCCAAACTTGAGCAAGCCGAAATGGATAAGGTCAATGTTGACCTGGCCGCGGCGGGTGTCGCATTTAAAGAACGCTACAATATGCCGATCGTTGCCGAAGTGGTTGAACGTGAACAGCCCGAACATTTACGCGACTGGTTTCGTGAAAGACTCATCGCACATCGCCTGGCATCCGTCTCCCTTTCACGTTTACCGTACGAGCCGAAAGTTAAATAAAACTTATATTACGTTACGATTCCTTACATGATGCCTGCTACAGTATAAGTATATTCTTAATCTATACTTTAAAGATGGTTGTAGACACTATGAAAAGGAAATCATTATGTCACACTGGAAAATCGCAGCAGCACAATACGAACCCCTTCACACGTCAGTGACCGAAAACGTTGCCCATCACCTGCAATTCATTCAGGCAGCCGCACAATGCCAATGTGAATTGCTGGTCTTCCCCGCCCTCTCCTTGTTGGGCTGCGTTGATGAGAATGACTCCCTCCCAGCGCCACCTGATGAAGCGTTGCTGGAACCGCTGGCGCATGCCGCAGCGACTTACCGCATGACCATTATCGCGGGATTGCCGGTAGAGCATAACAATCGTTTTGTGAAAGGCATTGCTCTTTTCTCTCCCTGGATGACCTCACCATTAACGTTTCATCAGAGCCACGGGGCCTGTATTGCCAGACAGCGCAATACCATCAGCGTTGTGGATAGTCAGCCGGAAGGTATCGATATCGACCCGAATTTTTCGCTGTTTACCAGTAGCCAGTCCGTCAGCGAACCTGAATTGCTCTCCTCCACATCTCGTCTACAACGTTTCTCGCATAAATTCGCCATCGCAGTATTAATGGCCAATGCGCGCGGGAGTAGTGCGTTATGGGACGAGCGAGGCCAATTGATTGTCCGCGCCGACAGCGGTTCTTTGCTCTTAACCGGTCAACGCACGCCACGGGGTTGGCAAGGTGATATCATTCCATTACGCTAGTCGTTTTGGTCGGGAGCATGGCATGTTGCGCATAATAGATACAGAAACCTGTGGTCTGCAGGGAGGCATTGTTGAGATTGCTTCTGTCGATGTGGTTGATGGAAAGATAGTTAACCCAATGAGCCATCTGGTGCGTCCTGACCGCCCTATTAGTCCCCAGGCGATGGCTATTCATCGCATTACTGAAGCAATGGTGGCCGATAAGCCATGGATTGAAGATATCATTCCGCACTATTACGGTAGCGAGTGGTACGTGGCGCACAACGCAAGCTTCGACCGCCGCGTATTGCCAGAGATGCCCGGTGAGTGGATCTGCACCATGAAGCTTTCCCGTCGATTGTGGCCTGGAATCAAATACAGCAATATGGCGCTGTATAAATCACGTAAGCTGAGCGTTCAGACGCCCGCAGGCCTGCATCATCACCGTGCTCTGTACGACTGCTACATCACTGCGGCTTTGCTGATCGACATCATGCAAACTTCAGGCTGGACCGCAGAGCAGATGGTCGACATTACCGGTCGCCCCGCGTTACTCACGACCTTCACATTTGGTAAGTACCGCGGAAAACCGGTATCAGAGGTGGCTGAACGCGATCCGGGCTATCTGCGTTGGTTATTTAATAATCTCGACAGTATGAGCCCGGAGCTGCGATTAACGCTGAAGCACTATCTGGATAACGCCTGATCTGAAGACTTTCCATGCAGCGTTCCCTGTGCCAGCCCAATCAAAAATGCATACTCAAGGGCCACGCCTTCGTAAGATTTAAAACGTCCGGACTTGCCGCCGTGCCCGGAATCCATATCCGTGCACAGTAACAGCAAGCGATCATCCGTTTTTAACTCACGCAATTTTGCCACCCACTTTGCCGGTTCCCAGTATTGCACCTGGGAGTCGTGTAATCCTGTCGTGACCAGCAGATGTGGATAATCCTGCGCGGTGACGTTGTCATAGGGGCTGTAGCTTTTCATATACGCATAGTACTGCGGATCCTGCGGATTACCCCATTCCTCAAATTCACCGGTGGTCAGGGGAATTGACTCATCCAGCATCGTGGTCACCATGTCGACAAACGGCACCTGGGCGATCACGCCATGGAACAAGTCCGGGCGTTCATTAATGGCGACGCCCATTAACATTCCTCCGGCGCTTCCCCCCATGCCGTAGCATAACGATGGCGCACCATAACCCATTCTTAGCAGCGCATCGCAGACATCGAGGTAATCATTGAAGGTATTTTTCTTGTGCAGAAACTTACCGTCTTCGTACCATTGCTGACCCAATTCACCGCCGCCACGCACATGGGCAATGGCGTAAACAAAGCCGCGATCCAATAAGCTTAAACGGCTGCTACTGAAATCAGCATCCATGCTGGCACCATACGAGCCATAGCCGTAAACCAGTAGTGGATTTTTCCCTTTCAGGAAATACTTTTGATGATAAACCAGCGAGATCGGAACCTCAGTACCATCACGGGCGGTGATCCAGACATGTTCGCTGCGGTAATTCGCCGCATCAAATCCGGGAACCTCCGTCTGCTTAAGCACGCGACGCTCCCCGGTGTCCATATCGAGTTCAAACAACGTGTCCGGCGTGGTCATGGAGGAATAGCCATAGCGCAGGCGCGATGTCTCCGGTTCCGGGTTATAGGCAAGCCAGGTCACATACGCCGGATCGTCAAAGGCGATACCGATCACTTCGCGCGTTTTGCGATTGATCTGACGCAGACTGGTTAAACCCTGCTGGCGTTCTTCCACCACCAGCCAGTCGGTAAACAGGGTAAACCCCTCCAGCATGACGTTCTCGCGCGGCGGGATCAGCACCTCCCACGCTTGTTCATTGCGTACGCGCGTGCGGTACAGACCAAAGTTTTTACCTTCACGATTAGAACGCAGATAAAACTTGTGCTGATAGTGATCGAGGCTGTACTCGTGGTCTTTACGCCGCGCTAAAAAAAGCAAAGGTTCGGCGTCGGCCAGTTCTGCATCCAACAGCAGAACCTCACTGGTCGTCGCGCTGGCGATATGGATCACCACATAATGTAACGAGGTGGTTTTATGCAGACTGACATAAAACATGTCATCGGCTTCTTCGTACACCAATTCGTCCAGTGACGAGGGAGATCCAACGGTATGCCGCCAGACCTGGTACGGCAGTAACGTCGTGGCGTGTTTGCGAACGTAATAGAAGGTCTGGGAATCATTCGCCCAGACCAGATCCGCTTCAACGTTATCCAGTACTTCCGGATACCAGTTGCCGCTTTCCAGGTTGCGAAAGCGAACGCCATATTGCCGACGAGAGAGGTAATCTTCGGCCAGCGCCATAATGCTATTATCGGGTGATATCGCCAGCCCTCCCAGCGTATAAAATTCACTGTGGGCTGCGCGCTGATTGCCGTCCAGCAGAGTATTCCATTCATCCCACTCTTCGCTGAGAACCGACTGGCGCTGATAAATGGCATATTCACATCCCGGTTCATAAATATGGCGGTAACGATAACCATTTTTCACATAGGGAGCGGATGCATCCTGTGGGGGAATACGGTCGATAATTTCTTTCAGAACACGCTCCTGCAAAGCCTGCTGCGAAGCCATAACCTGATGGCCATACGCATTTTCCTGTTGCAGGTATTCGAGCACGTCCGGCTGCGAGCGGGTGTCGTCTCGCAGCCAGTAATAATTATCAACACGTGTATCGCCATGCTGCGTCATGGCGTGGGGAATACGAGAAGCTTTTGGTAGCATGTCATTGTTCTTTTGCTTAAACATCCTATAAGGGTGGCAAAAGACAGCGATGATGCAAGCGAAACATGCACCTTAGCGATAAGTAATTAACCCGGTAAAGCCTGTTTTTGCGCCTTGAGATCCTGTTCAATGCCGTCACGAACATCCTGTGGGATCTTCAACGCGTCACCCAGCGCATTCAGATAGCTGCGCTCCATAAAGTGGTCGATATCAATCGCCGCACAGCTCAGGAAGTATATTTCCAGCGCCTCTTCTTCGTTGCGGATCCCTTGCGCCAGGCGCTGAGGATCCAGCGGTTGTTCAATCGCCCGCTCAATCAGAACGCGGCCTTGTTCTTCAACACCCGCCTCACGAAGCTGCTGTTCAATGGCGGTACGCTCTTTAGCATCAATATGACCATCGCTTTTAGCCGCAAAAACCAGCGCCAGGATCAGGCGTTCAGTTCGCTCATCCAGCGGCGAGCTTTGTACGCCGAACTGCGGCTCATCCTGATGCGCGGCGCGAACTTTATCTTTGTATTTGTTCCACAGCACGGTACCGGCAACTGCACCACCACCCACCAGCAGCGCGCTGGTGCCATATTTACTCAGTAACTTACGTGAGGATTTGTTGGCAACCAGTAATCCCGCCAGACCGCCTAACGCGCCAGGGACCAGAAGTTTACTCAGCCCTTGCTCGCCGGAAGATGATGCGGAGGATCCTTTTTGCCCAAGAAGAGATTGTAGTTGGTTCAACCAGTTAGCCATTTTGCCCCTCAAGTACAGACGAATAATCGTCAAAGCGTACCCGAGGGGATGTCAGGAAGTGTTCAGCTCATCAAAAGATGTGCAAATACGCTCGTTACTGCGGTTGATACTCCGCCGTTCCGGCTTTGCAGTCTACTTTTACCTGATAGTGAATATCCGCACTTTTCCCACGGACCGTCAGCGGGACCGACCACTTGCCATCTTTGCCCGTAATATCGGGGGTATTAACCCAGGCAACAGGATCGGCTTGCCCAACACGCTTTTGATCGTCAGCCCAGCGCGCGATGCGATTTTGCTGATAATCACGTTTCACGCTCGCCGCAATACCATCAGCATTCAGCCCTTCACACTTGGGAAACTGAACATTTTTGCTTTCCATATTTGCCGCAAGTACAGATACGCTGGCAGATAACAACAGCAGGCTTAACAACGCTCTTTTTTTATACATTCTTTTCTCCTTTATCTCCCCTTCGTCCTTCCGGTTGCATGTAGCAACGCGAAAGAACGTCAGGGATTGCACAATGATTCAGGGAAAAGCATGGTACAAAACGTCAGGAGCGCAAGTTGTTTCAGGCAGCCTGGGTATCATCCTCAGCGTGTGCGTCATTTTCAACGACCTGCGGAGAAGGCAGTTTGCCGTTTTTCAGGATGGCGCTCAGCACATCTTTTTGCTCAGCCAGCCACAGGGAAAGCGCTTCACGCTGCTCGTCTTCAAGCGCTACCGGTGACTGCTCCAGCCATGTGTCGAGCAAATCCGCTGTATCAAGCATTTTGTCATACGCATCGGCTTCCTTTTTGCTGGTAAACGACATTTTTTCCTCACCTTCCCGAATGACTACGTATTTAACTTCAACCGCCATTTTTGCAGCCCCTTAAATTACCTGTATTTATGTACAGTATATTCTTTTTGAACCCCAAAATCAACCTGGTAATAAAGACAGACGCAAACGTTTTCGTATATACTGCGCCCAGATAAAACAGGGGATTAATTTATGACGTTATTAGGCACAGCGCTGCGTCCCGCAGCAACGCGAGTGATGTTATTAGGTTCAGGTGAACTGGGTAAAGAAGTGGCGATCGAATGCCAACGCCTGGGTGTGGAAGTCATTGCAGTGGATCGTTACCCCGACGCGCCAGCCATGCACGTTGCCCATCGCTCATACGTTATCAACATGCTGGATGGCGAAGCATTGCGCGAGGTTGTCGAGCGCGAAAAGCCACATTATATCGTGCCGGAAATAGAGGCGATTGCCACGGATATGCTGGTAAAACTGGAACAGGAAGGGCAACACGTTGTGCCGTGCGCACGAGCGACCCAATTGACCATGAACCGCGAAGGGATCCGTCGCCTCGCCGCAGAGGAGCTGTCTTTACCAACCTCTTCTTTCCGCTTTGCAGACAGCGAAACTCGCTTTCGCGAGGCCGTCGCCGAAATAGGCTTTCCTTGCATCGTGAAGCCAGTAATGAGTTCCTCAGGTAAGGGGCAAAGCTTTATTCGTTCAGCCGATCGACTCACCGAAGCCTGGAACTATGCTCAACAGGGAGGCCGGGCAGGCGCCGGGCGCGTTATCGTCGAAGGCGTGGTAGATTTTGATTTTGAAATTACCCTGCTTACCGTTAGCGCCGTTGATGGCGTGCACTTTTGCGCGCCGGTAGGGCATCGTCAGGAAGATGGCGATTATCGTGAATCCTGGCAGCCTCAGCAGATGAGCGACCTGGCGCTGGCGCGCGCGCAGGAGATTGCCCGTAAAGTCGTGCTGGCGTTAGGTGGCTACGGTCTGTTTGGCGTGGAGCTGTTTGTCTGTGGTGATGAGGTGATTTTTAGCGAAGTCTCCCCTCGCCCGCACGACACCGGAATGGTGACCTTAATTTCGCAGGACCTGTCTGAGTTTGCCCTGCACGTTCGCGCATTTCTCGGTCTGCCCGTTGGCGAAATCCGTCAGTACGGGCCTTCCGCTTCCGCCGTTATTCTGCCACAACTTACCAGCCAGAATGTGACGTTTGATAACGTACAGGCCGCCGTGGGCGCTGGTCTGCAAGTACGATTCTTTGGTAAGCCGGAGATCGACGGGAGTCGTCGTTTAGGCGTGGTTCTGGCTACAGCGCAGACCATTGAAGAGGCGGTTGTACGTGCGAAAAATGCCGCCGCACAGGTGAAAGTTACAGGATAAAAACCAGACCCGTAGGCCGGATAAGGCGTTGATGCCGCATCCGGCAAAGCCCGATGTCAGCGTTGACGCGTCTTATCGGGCCTACGGTTTACACATTAACAGCTTACTGCTTCGCGCCTTCGACTGCTTCACGCGCCAGTTTAGTAATACGATCATAATCGCCAGCTTCCAGCGCATCCGCCGGAACCAGCCAGGAACCCCCGATGCACAGCACGCTTTTCAGGGCCAGGTAATCACGGTAGTTCGCCGGGGAGATACCACCAGTTGGGCAGAAACGCACCTGAGAGAACGGGCCCGCAATCGCCTGCAGCGCTTTAGTACCGCCGTTCGCTTCCGCCGGGAAGAATTTGAACTCTTTTAATCCGTAGTCCATACCCAACATCAGTTCAGAAACGGTGCTGATACCTGGGATCAGCGGAATAGTCCCTTCCGTTGCGGCTTTTAACAGCGGCTCGGTCAGACCCGGGCTGATAGCAAACTGCGCACCGGCTTCAGTGACTTCAGCCAGTTGTTGCGGATTCAGTACAGTACCTGCGCCGACGATGGCGTCCGGAACTTCTTTCGCGATCGCGCGAATGGCATCCATCGCACATGCGGTACGTAATGTTACTTCCAGAACGCGCACGCCACCTGCAACCAGCGCTTTTGCCATCGGCACCGCATGTTCCAGTTTATTAACCACAATAACCGGTACAACCGGGCCAGTGGTCAGGATTGCTTCTGCACTTGTCTTCCAGTTTTTCATCAGAGTTTTCTCTCGCCTGATTACAAAATAAGTCTTAAAAAGTGATACAGGTTGCGCCCTGCTCCGCGCCGGACAGCTTCTCACGCAACGCGCTGAACATTTCACGTCCAGTACCCACGCGCGATGCACTGAGGTCTGGAATGTGAGGCTGACGTGAGGCAAGTTCCTCTTCGTCAACCAGCAGCGTCAATTCACCTGTCTGTCCATTCACACGAATGATGTCGCCATCACGTACTTTTGCCAGCAGACCGCCATCATAGGCTTCTGGGGTTACATGGATTGCTGAAGGCACTTTACCTGAAGCACCTGAAAGTCGTCCATCGGTAACTAACGCAATTTTGAAACAACGGTCCAATAATACACCAAGTGGCGGCATGAGTTTATGTAATTCTGGCATTCCGTTCGCTTTTGGTCCCTGATGACGCACAACAACTACGCAATCGCGGTCAAGCAGACCCGCATCAAAGGCCGGTAACACATCGTGCTGACTTTCAAAAACAACTGCCGGGGCTTCTATAACCTGATTTTCGACCGGTACTGCCGACGTTTTCATCACTGCACGCCCGAGGTTACCGCTCAGCACTTTGGTACCGCCGTGGTGGGAGAAAGGTTGGTCAAAAGAGGCAATCACGTTGCTGTCCAGCGATTTCGCCGCCCCTTCGCGCCAGTCCAGTTCACCGTTGTTGAGCCACGGCTCCATGGTGTAACGCGATAAACCGAATCCGGCAACGGTATTCACATCTTCGTGCAGCAAACCCGCGTTCAGCAGCTCACGCATTAGAACCGGTACGCCGCCCGCCGCCTGGAAATGGTTAATATCCGCCGGACCGTTCGGGTACAAACGCGCCATCAGCGGCACGATATCGGACAGATCGGAGAAGTCATCCCAGTTAATCAGAATCCCGGCCGCACGCGCCATGGCCACCAGATGCATCGTATGGTTAGTTGAGCCCCCGGTCGCCAGCAGCGCCACAATTCCGTTCACCACCACTTTTTCATCGATCATTTTACCGATCGGCATCCATTCATTGCCGTTCCCGGTAAGACGCGTAACCTGACGGGCTGCAGCAGCGGTCAACGCTTCACGCAGCGGCGCATCCGGATGGACGAATGAAGAACCTGGCAGTTGCATCCCCATGAACTCCACGACCATCTGGTTAGTATTCGCCGTGCCGTAGAACGTACAGGTACCCGGTGCGTGATAGGACGCCGCCTCGGACTCAAGCAGCGCCATGCGATCAACTTTGCCTTCCGCATAGAGTTGACGAATACGCACTTTTTCTTTGTTCGCCAGGCCACTCGCCATCGGGCCGGAAGGAATGAAGATTGACGGCAGGTGACCGAATGACAGCGCCGCCATTACCAGGCCCGGGACAATTTTATCGCACACGCCGAGGAACAGTGCGCCATCGAACATATTGTGAGAGAGACCTACAGCGGCTGACATCGCAATCACTTCACGACTCAGCAGCGAAAGTTCCATCCCATCCTGTCCCTGGGTAACACCGTCACACATGGCCGGCACACCACCGGCAACCTGACCTACCGCATTGGCTTCATGCAGTGCTTTGCGAATGATCGCCGGATAATGTTCATACGGTTGATGCGCGGAAAGCATGTCGTTGTAGGAGGTAATGATCGCGATATTGTTACGCAGCATGCTTTTCAGCGATGCCTTGTCGTCCGGCTGACACGCGGCAAAGCCATGCGCCAGGTTACCGCATGCCAGTTGCGAACGATGAACGGTGGTCGATTTAGCTTGTTCAATACGGGCGAGATAGGCAGAACGTGTGTCGCGAGAACGTTCGACGATACGCTGTGTTACGCGTAACAAATTCGGATTCATAGAGGCTCCTAAAATTTATCTGTCAGAGCGGTAGGATTAACAATGCTTATCAGTCAGATTAAAAGTGCTGAATCGCTTGTTTGCCGTAGCTCAGGGGCAAAATCGTTTCAGGCAGTGTAATAAAAAAAGCCCCGCGGGTGAATCCACGCGAGGCTTAAAAGTGCAAAAATTATTCTGCAATCTGTGTTAGATCATGTTACCGGTAAAATAAACACTATGGGCTAGATGATATTTTACTCGAATTCGTTCCAGGAACGGCCATCACGGGTGATCATTGCCACAGAGGCAACCGGTCCCCAGGTCCCTGCCTGATACGGCTTCGGCGCATCGTTGTCCATTGCCCATGCTTCGGTAATTGAGTCGACCCACTTCCAGGCTTCTTCAACTTCATCACGACGCACAAACAGTGCCTGAATACCGCGCATCGTTTCAAGCAGCAGACGCTCATAGGCGTCAGCCAGGTGCGTCTGGTTGAAAGTTTCGGAATAGCTCAGATCAAGCTTAGTAATTTGCAGGTTATGCTTGTGATCCAGACCCGGCACTTTGTTCAGCACCTGGATATCAACACCTTCATCAGGCTGCAAACGAATAGTCAGCTTGTTCTGCGGCAGATCCTGCCAGGACTCTCTGAACAGATTCAGCTCAGGCGTTTTGAAGTAGACCACGACTTCAGAGCACTTCGTCGGTAAACGTTTACCGGTACGCAGGTAGAACGGAACGCCCGCCCAGCGCCAGTTATCGATATCCACACGGATCGCCACAAACGTTTCTGTATTGCTGCTCTTGTTCGCGCCCTCTTCTTCCAGATATCCCGGGACTTTTTTGCCCTGGGCAAAACCCGCGGTGTACTGACCGCGAACCGTTTTTTCACGCACGTTCGAGCGATCGATGCGACGCAGTGATTTCAGTACCTTCACTTTTTCATCGCGGATGCTGTCGGCGCTCAGGTCCGACGGCGGAGACATCGCAATCATGCACAAGATCTGCAGCAGGTGGTTTTGGATCATGTCGCGCATTTGACCGGCCTGGTCAAAATAGCCCCAGCGACCTTCAATACCCACTTCTTCCGCGACGGTAATTTCAACGTGATCGATCGTGCGGTTATCCCAGTTGTTTACAAACAGGGAGTTGGCAAAGCGCAGTGCCAGCAGGTTCAACACCGTCTCTTTGCCGAGATAGTGGTCGATACGATAAACCTGACACTCTTCGAAATATTCGCCGACCTGATCGTTGATCTCGCGGGATGTTGCCAGTGATGTTCCTAACGGTTTTTCCATCACGACGCGGGCAGGTTTAGCATTCAGCTTTGCTTCACCCAAACCTTTGCAGATTGCGCCAAAAGTGCTTGGCGGCATCGCGAAATAGTTAATAGTGGTACGTGATTTCTGATCCAGCATTTCACCCAGACGGCTAAATGCGGCGGTATCATTGACGTCCAGATTACAAAATTCCAGACGACCGCTGAGGGTCTCCCACAAACCTTCATCAATTTTTTCTTTCATGAAGGTTTCGAGCGCTTCGCGCACAACCTTGGTATAGGCTGCCTTGTCCCAGTCGGCACGCCCTACCCCGATAATACGGGTTTCCGGGTTAATCTGGCCGGCCTTTTCCAGTTGATACAGGGAAGGCAGCAATTTCCGCCGCGCCAGGTCACCCTTCGCGCCGAAAATGACCAGGTCACATGCCTGGGCTGTTTGCGTTACCGCCATGTCATTCTCCTCAATTAAGTGTCTGGTGCTTTTGCCAGACACTGGTTGTAATTTTATTACAGTGCACTGTACTGCTTTTACGTGAATCCGGAAACCGTAAACGCTTATCCAGCCGTGCTGTTACCGCGAACAGGCGTTTGATTGGCGTTTACCTCTGCAAAATGGATAAAAAAGTCGCTTTTTTTCGTACCTATGAAGAAGTAAGAAAACCAGACTCCGATCATGTAATGAAAAAAAACAACAACTATTCTGTCCATTTTGCCCCGTTCCTTCCTTAGCAGGGGTAATATCTAACAAATGTATCTCCCGATTTCCCCGTATCGCTGAAATCGCTTTTTCCCATGAGCCATGAGTCGACCTACATCATGAATATGCTGGAAAAAATCCAGTTAAAACTGGAACATTTGAGCAAGTCAGAACGTAAAGTCGCTGACATTATTCTTGCCTCACCCGACCGGGCAATCCATTCAAGCATCGCCGCGCTTGCGCTGGAAGCCAATGTTAGCGAGCCAACGGTGAACCGATTCTGTCGCAGTATGGATACGCGCGGCTTTCCTGATTTTAAACTGCATCTGGCGCAAAGTCTGGCAAATGGCACCCCATATGTTAATCGTAATGTGGATGAGGATGACAGCGTAGAATCATACACGGGAAAAATCTTCGAGTCGGCGATGGCAAGTCTTGACCACGTACGCCAGTCTCTGGATAACACCGCGGTAAACAGAGCGGTGGATTTGTTAACCCAAGCAAAGAAAATTGCCTTTTTTGGCCTTGGGTCTTCCGCCGCAGTAGCGCACGACGCGATGAACAAATTTTTTCGTTTTAACGTACCGGTGATCTATTCCGACGATATTGTACTGCAACGCATGAGTTGCATGAATTGTAGCGACGACGACGTTATTGTGTTGATTTCGCATACCGGAAGAACCAAGAGTCTGGTTGAACTGGCGCAGTTGGCGAGGGAAAACGACGCGATGGTTATCGCCTTGACCTCTCCCGGTACGCCGCTGGCGCGTGAAGCAACGCTGGCCATTACCCTCGACGTACCGGAAGATACTGACATTTATATGCCCATGGTCTCTCGACTTGCTCAACTGACCGTGATAGATGTGCTGGCTACAGGATTTACTTTGCGCCGCGGGGCAAAATTTAGAGATAACTTGAAGCGTGTCAAGGAAGCACTCAAGGAATCGCGTTTTGATAAAGAATTACTCATCAAGAGTGATGATCGCTAAAAGCAATAACAATGTTCTACCCTTTTATCATCCGGGTCGTTCATTTACCGTCAATGTTTGAGAACGGCCGGATTAATGTTCACGCAACACCTAGTTGTTTCAGTCAACGGAGTATTACATGTCCAGAAGGCTTCGCAGAACCAAAATCGTTACCACGTTAGGCCCGGCAACTGATCGCGATAACAACCTCGAAAAAATTATCGCTGCGGGTGCGAACGTCGTACGTATGAACTTTTCGCACGGCTCTCCAGAAGATCACAAAATGCGGGCGGATAAGGTCCGTGAAATTGCCGCAAAACTGGGACGTCATGTAGCTATTTTGGGTGACCTGCAGGGACCTAAAATCCGCGTATCAACCTTTAAAGAAGGTAAAGTTTTTCTTAATGTTGGCGACAAGTTCCTGTTAGACGCCAACCTCGGCAAAGGCGAAGGCGACAAAGAAAAAGTCGGGATCGATTATAAAGGTCTGCCTGCTGACGTTGTGCCAGGCGATATCCTGTTACTTGACGACGGTCGCGTACAGCTTAAGGTGCTGGAAGTTCAGGGTATGAAAGTCTTCACCGAAGTCACCGTCGGTGGCCCGCTGTCCAACAATAAAGGCATCAACAAACTGGGCGGCGGTCTTTCTGCTGAAGCCCTGACCGAAAAAGATAAAGCTGACATCGTCACTGCAGCGCAAATCAGCGTTGACTACCTGGCAGTCTCCTTCCCTCGCTGCGGCGAAGATCTGAACTATGCCCGCCGTCTGGCGCGCGACGCTGGCTGCGACGCGAAAATTGTCGCCAAGGTAGAACGTGCGGAAGCTGTCTGCGACCAGAATGCGATGGATGATATCATCCTGGCCTCTGACGTGGTGATGGTGGCGCGTGGCGACCTGGGCGTTGAAATCGGCGATCCTGAGCTGGTAGGTATTCAAAAAGCGTTGATTCGTCGCGCGCGTCAGCTGAACCGTGCGGTCATTACCGCCACACAGATGATGGAGTCGATGATTACCAACCCAATGCCGACCCGTGCGGAAGTGATGGACGTGGCTAACGCCGTTCTGGACGGTACCGATGCCGTTATGCTCTCTGCAGAAACGGCAGCAGGCCAGTACCCGGCAGAAACCGTCGCGGCAATGGCTCGCGTATGCCTGGGTGCCGAGAAGATCCCGAGCATCAATGTCTCCAAACACCGTCTTGACGTACAGTTTGACAACGTCGAAGAAGCGATTGCTATGTCAGCGATGTATGCCGCTAACCACCTGAAAGGGGTAACCGCTATCATCGCGATGACTGAGTCTGGTCGTACCGCGCTGATGACCTCTCGTATCAGTTCTGGTCTGCCGATTTTCGCGATGTCTCGTCATGAGCGTACGCTGAATCTGACCTCTCTGTATCGCGGTGTCACCCCGGTTCACTTTGACAGCGAAACTGATGGCGTGGTTGCCGCCAATCAAGCGGTGAACCTGCTGCGCGACAAAGGTTATCTGGTCTCCGGTGATCTGGTGATTGTGACCCAGGGCGATGTCATGAGCACCATTGGCTCCACCAACACTACGCGTATTCTGACTGTCGAATAACGCCAGCGTTTGATGTAAAAAAGCCTCTCGTTTGAGAGGCTTTTTTTTATTTCTTCGGATAGAGATCTTTGCGTTTATATGGCTCAATTTCACCGGGTTTACGCGTCTTAAGCAGCTTTAAAATCCAGGTGTATTGCTCAAGGTGTGGCGCAACAAAAATTTCCACCTCTTCGTTCATTCGTCTGGCAATGGTGTGATCATCCGCAGTCAGAATGTCATCCATCGGAGGACGTACCTGGATCGTCAGGCGGTGCGTTTTACCATCATATACCGGGAACAGAGGCACCACGCGCGCATGGCACACCTTCATCAGACGGCCAATCGCCGGTAACGTTGCTTTATAGGTAGCAAAAAAGTCCACAAACTCGCTGTGTTCAGGACCATGGTCCTGATCCGGCAGATAGTATCCCCAATATCCCTGACGTACAGACTGAATAAATGGTTTGATACCGTCGTTACGCGCATGCAGGCGACCACCGAAACGACGGCGCACTGTGTTCCATACGTAATCGAATACCGGGTTTCCCTGGTTGTGGAACATCGCCGCCATTTTCTGCCCCTGAGAGGCCATCAACATCGCCGGGATGTCCACCCCCCAGCCATGAGGAACGAGAAAAATCACCTTTTCATCGTTGCGACGCATCTCTTCGATGATATCCAGGCCTTGCCAGTCAACCCGACTCTGAATTTTCTCCGGGCCGCGTATCGCCAGTTCCGCCATCATGACCATCGCCTGAGGCGCGGTCGCGAACATTTCATCGACAATAGCATCGCGCTCGGCTTCACTACGCTCAGGAAAGCAGAGAGACAAATTGATTAATGCTCTGCGACGTGAGCTTTTTCCCAGTCTTCCGGCGAGCCGTCCGAGCTTCGCCAGAACAGGATCGCGGAATGATGCTGGCGTTAACGCAATCCCGGCTATCGCCGCCACGCCAAGCCAAGCGCCCCAGTAGCGCGGATGGCGAAATGATTTGTGAAACTCAGGGATATACTCAATATTCTTTTTTTTCGTTTCCATGCTCTTCCAGTGTCTGGTATCGCGAAAAGTAAATCTGCTGATAGTGTAGCGGCGCACCGTGCGCCGTACAAAATAAAAAAACCGGCACGCATCGCGTACCGGCTCTGTCAGTGTGCTAATTAATCGAAACGCAGCTGAGGAACAACTTCTTTCACCTGTGCCAGGTAATCAGTGCGATCTGAGCCGGTCAACCCTTCTGTACGCGGCAGTTTCGCCGTCAGTGGGTTAACAGCCTGCTGGTTGATCCACACTTCGTAATGCAGGTGCGGGCCCGTTGAGCGTCCGGTATTGCCTGACAGCGCGATACGGTCGCCACGTTTCACTTTTTGTCCTGGCTTAACCAACAGCTTACGCAAGTGCATATAACGTGTGGTGTAGGTGCGACCATGACGTACCGCAACATAATAGCCAGCGGCGCCGCTGCGCTTCGCGACAACCACTTCACCATCACCTACCGACAGCACTGGCGTGCCCTGCGGCATCGCAAAGTCGACACCTTTATGCGGTGCCACGCGTCCCGTTACCGGGTTCAGGCGACGCGGGTTAAAGTTCGAGGAGATGCGGAACTGTTTCGCCGTTGGGAAACGCATGAAGCCTTTCGCCAGTCCGGTACCATTACGGTCATAGAACTTACCGTCTTCAGCGCGGATGGCATAATAATCTTTGCCTTCCGAACGCAAACGCACGCCCAGCAGTTGGCTTTGCTCACGTTTGCCGTCGAGCATTTCGCGAGACATCAGCACCGAGAACTCATCGCCTTTTTTCAGTTTGCGGAAATCCATCTGCCACTGCATGGCCTTGATCACCGCACTGATTTCAGAGCTGGTCAGCCCGGCATCTTTAGCACTGGCGACAAAGCTCCCACCGACTGTGCCTTTGATACGGCTGTTAACCCAGTCGCCCTGCTGCATTTCGCTACTCATTTTGAAACCCGTCGCGGTGCGATCGTAAGTACGGGTTTCGCGACGAGAGACTTCCCAGGTCAGGCGTTGCAGGTCACCTTCCGCACTTAGCGTCCAGGAAAGTTGCTGACCAATTTTCAGGTTACGCAACTCTTTATCGGAAGCAGCAAGCTGGCTGATGTCACCCATATCGATGCCGTACTGATTCAGAATACTGCTCAGCGTATCGCCCGTAGAGACGACATACTCATGCACACCGGCCTCACCAGACGTTTTGTCATCCAGTTCATCCTGGGGGATAGCTTCATCTTCCTGAGCGGCCTGATCGATAGGTTCGCTGGCCTCAGGCAACAGTGAACGAATCTCGCTTTTTTCCAGCTCGATAGTTTTGACGATGGGTGCAGAATCGGGGTGGTAAACATAGGGCCGCCACACAGCGACGGCCAATGTCAGTACAGTAAGCGACCCCAGCATAACGCGATGGGGTCGAGGCAGATTATTAAATGCCAGAGCGACAGAGCGGGCTATCTGTTGCACGTATTCACTTCCTCATTAATCTCCTTTCAGGCAGCTCGCATACTGGTTGGCTAATTGGTTCAAAAACGCTGAATAGCTTGTTTTACCCAGTTTGATATTCGTTCCGAGCGGATCCAACGTTCCCATTCGAACGGTTGTCCCTCTCGCGACGGCTTCAACGACCGCTGGCCTGAACTGTGGCTCAGCAAAAACGCAGGTTGCTTTTTGCTCAACCAACTGTGTTCTTATTTCATGTAAACGCTGCGCACCAGGTTGAATCTCAGGGTTCACGGTAAAGTGACCAAGCGGCGTTAGTCCGTAGTGTTTCTCGTAGTAGCCATAGGCGTCATGAAAAACGAAATAACCTTTACCCTTGAGCGGCGCGAGCTCGTTACCTACCTGCTTATCGGTTGCGGCTAATTGTGCCTCAAAATCCTTCAGGTTGGCGTCAAGTTTGGCTCGACTTTGCGGCATAAGTTCCACTAATTTTTCATGGATTGCAACCGCTGAGGCCCGCGCTATCTCTGGGGAGAGCCAAAGATGCATGTTGTAATCGCCATGATGGTGATGCTCGTCACTTTTTTCACCACCAGCATCATTGTGTCCATGATCGTCATCGTCGTCGTCAGCACCTTTCATGAGTAACGGTTTCACGTCATTAAGCTGCGCAATCGTTACCTGTTTCGCGTTAGGAATATTCTTGACTGACTTTTCCATAAACGCTTCCATCTCAGGTCCAATCCACACGACTAAGTCCGCGCCCTGTAAGCGTTTTACGTCTGAAGGACGTAGTGAGTAATCGTGTTCGGAAGCCCCGTCAGGCAGCAGAACCTGGGTATCAGTTACCCCATCAGCAATGGCTGAAGCAATAAATCCCAGCGGCTTAAGAGACGCCACTACAGCGGCATTTGCCGCCTGTGTTGCACTACCCCAAAGAGCAGCGGATAATGCTGCGAAAAGAAGCGTATTTTTATGTAACATAATGCGACCAATCATCGTAATGAATGTAAGAAATGTGATATTATAACATTCTATAACTTCTGCAAGACTAAAATTGATATGACGACTTTGGTTTCACTGGAAAATGTCTCGGTCTCTTATGGTCAACGCCGCGTCCTTTCTGACGTATCGCTTGAACTTCGACCCGGTAAAATTTTGACGCTTCTCGGCCCGAATGGCGCCGGCAAGTCTACGCTGGTGCGCGTTGTTTTAGGGCTGGTAGCGGCTGATGAGGGAGTTATCAAGCGTAATGGTCAATTGCGGATTGGCTATGTGCCGCAAAAGCTATACCTCGATACCACGCTTCCGCTGACGGTAAGTCGTTTTCTGCGCTTACGTCCCGGCACCAAAAAAGAGGATATCCTTCCGGCGCTGAAGCGTGTTCAGGCCGGGCATCTGATGAATGCACCGATGCAAAAACTCTCTGGCGGGGAAACGCAACGCGTCCTGTTGGCCCGGGCTTTATTGAATAAGCCTCAACTACTGGTCCTTGATGAGCCAACTCAGGGTGTGGATGTCAATGGTCAGGTCGCACTGTACGATCTTATCGACCAGTTACGACGCGAACTGGATTGCGCCGTACTGATGGTTTCCCATGACCTGCATCTGGTGATGGCTAAAACCGATGAAGTGCTGTGCCTCAACCATCATATTTGCTGTTCCGGCGCGCCGGAAGTGGTTTCCATGCACCCAGAATTCATCTCAATGTTCGGGCAACGCGGCGCCGAACAACTCGGAATTTACCGTCATAATCATAATCATCGCCACGATTTACAGGGTCGTATCGTCTTACGTCGGGGAAATGGTCACTCATGATTGAATTGTTATTACCCGGTTGGTTAGCCGGGATCATGCTGGCCTGTGCCGCTGGCCCACTCGGCTCGTTCGTCGTCTGGCGTCGCATGTCTTATTTTGGTGATACGCTGGCCCACGCCTCACTGCTGGGTGTCGCTTTTGGTCTGCTGTTGAATGTAAATCCTTTCTATGCCGTCATTGCCGTGACCCTGCTGCTGGCGGCCGGCCTGGTATGGCTGGAGAAGCGCCCTCACCTCGCGATCGATACCTTGCTCGGTATTATGGCGCACAGCGCGTTGTCATTGGGGCTGGTTGTCGTCAGCTTGATGTCAAACATCCGCGTGGATCTGATGGCCTACCTGTTTGGTGATTTACTCGCCGTGACGCCAGAAGATCTCATCTCCATCGCTATTGGCGTGGTTATCGTTCTGGCGATTCTGTTCTGGCAGTGGCGCAACCTGCTGTCAATGACCATCAGTCCGGACCTGGCCTTTGTTGATGGCGTGAAGCTGCAACGCGTTAAGCTGCTGCTGATGCTGGTTACAGCTTTAACTATCGGTGTGGCGATGAAGTTTGTCGGGGCGCTGATTATAACCTCGCTGCTGATCATCCCTGCGGCAACCGCCCGTCGTTTCGCCCGTACGCCGGAACAGATGGCCGGCGTCGCCGTTGGTGTGGGTATGATAGCGGTTACAGGGGGACTGACCTTCTCAGCCTTTTATGATACCCCAGCAGGGCCATCCGTTGTGCTGTGCGCCGCGCTGCTGTTTATCTTCAGTATGATGAAAAAGCAGGCAAGCTAAACGTGTGTTGCCCGGTGGCATTGCGCTTACCGGGCCTACAAAATCGCCCAGGCCTGATGAATGTAGCGACTTCAGGCGTTAAGGCATCTCTGGCGGCGTGATCCCGAAATGGTTCCAGGCGCGCACCGTTGCCATTCTTCCGCGCGGCGTACGCTGCAGAAAACCTTGCTGAATCAGATACGGCTCCAGCACATCCTCAATGGTTTCACGTTCTTCCCCGATTGCCGCTGCCAGGTTATCCAGGCCGACCGGTCCACCGAAGAATTTATCGATCACCGCCAGCAGCAGCTTGCGGTCCATATAATCGAAGCCTTCCGCGTCGACGTTGAGCATATCCAGCGCCTGAGCGGCGATATCCGCCGAAATGGTGCCGTCATGCTTCACCTCGGCAAAATCACGTACCCGGCGTAATAAACGGTTGGCGATACGCGGCGTACCGCGGGCGCGACGCGCCACTTCCAACGCCCCTTCATCGCTCATTTCAAGTCCCATGAAGCGGGCGCTACGTCCGACAATGTGCTGCAGATCGGCAACCTGATAGAACTCCAGGCGCTGCACAATACCAAAGCGATCACGCAGCGGGGACGTTAACGACCCGGCGCGCGTCGTCGCCCCAATCAGGGTAAACGGTGGCAGATCGATCTTAATTGAACGTGCAGCAGGCCCTTCGCCAATCATGATATCCAGCTGATAATCTTCCATCGCCGGATACAGCACCTCTTCCACCACCGGTGACAGGCGATGGATCTCATCGATAAACAGCACATCGTGGGGTTCAAGGTTAGTGAGCATAGCCGCCAGATCGCCCGCTTTCTCCAGTACCGGTCCGGATGTGGTACGCAGGTTGACGCCCATTTCATTGGCAACAATATTGGCAAGCGTGGTTTTACCGAGGCCAGGAGGGCCGAAAATCAGCAGGTGATCGAGGGCATCACCACGCAGCTTAGCCGCCTGGATAAAAATCTCCATTTGCGAGCGTACCTGAGGCTGGCCAATATACTCTTCCAGCAATTTAGGGCGGATCGCACGATCCACCAGGTCTTCAGGTGTCGTGCTGACAGCCGAAATCAGGCGATCTGCTTCAATCATCCTTTACCTCACAATGCCGCGCGAAGCGCTTCACGAATCAGGGTTTCACTGCTGGCATCAGGGCGGGCAATTTTGCTCACCATGCGGCTGGCTTCCTGTGGTTTATAGCCTAACGCCACCAACGCAGCAACCGCTTCCTGCTCGGCGTCCTCCGTTGCCGGACTTGCCGGAGAGGTCAGGACGAGATCTGCCGCCGGGGTGAAGAGATCGCCATGCAGACCTTTAAAGCGGTCCTTCATTTCAACAATCAAACGTTCGGCAGTTTTCTTTCCAATACCAGGTAGCTTCACCAGCGCGCCAAGCTCTTCACGTTCAACGGCATTCACGAACTGCTGGGCAGACATACCGGAAAGGATCGCCAGTGCCAGCTTCGGGCCTACGCCGTTGGTTTTAATTAACTCTTTAAATAGCGTGCGTTCTTGCTTGTTGTTGAAGCCATACAGCAACTGCGCGTCTTCACGCACCACAAAATGGGTGAAGATAATCGCTTCCTGTCCGGCTTCCGGCAGCTCGTAAAAACAGGTCATGGGCATATGCACTTCATAGCCGACGCCGCCGGTTTCCAGAAGGACCAGCGGGGGTTGTTTTTCAAGAATGATGCCTCTGAGTCTGCCTATCACGTGACGCTCCTGCGTTAAGGGCTAAAAGGTAATGCGCTATCATAAAAAAAGGCTGGATAGATATCCAGCCTCATTTGTCACTAACGTAACCGACCTCGCGCCAAATTCAGCCTCGACTCGCTCATTTGCATGGCATTCTGACTGACATGGCAGTGGGTAATGGCAATCGCCAACGCATCCGCGGCGTCCGCCTGCGGGTTGGCGGGCAGCTTCAGCAGCGTACGCACCATGTGCTGTACCTGGCTTTTTTCCGCACTACCGATACCAACCACGGTCTGTTTTACCTGGCGGGCCGCGTATTCAAAGACCGGAAGATCCTGATTGGTCGCCGCAACGATTGCCACACCGCGCGCCTGCCCCAGCTTTAGCGCCGAGTCGGCATTCTTTGCCATAAAAACCTGCTCAATGGCAAAATAGTCCGGCTGGAACTGGGTGATGATCTCCGTCACGCCCGCATAAATTAGCTTCAAACGTGATGGAAGATCGTCGACTTTGGTGCGAATACAGCCGCTGCCGAGGTAGGTCAGTTGCCTGCCGACCTGACGGATTACGCCATAACCGGTAATGCGTGACCCCGGGTCAATTCCGAGAATAATAGACATCACGCATCTCCTGTTACTTTATGGCTTAACCACATCATTCTAAGGTCGCAGCAACCTCATCGGAGATTTCACCGTTGTGGTAAACTTCCTGTACGTCGTCGCAGTCTTCCAGCATATCGATCAGACGCATCAGTTTCGGTGCCGTTTCAGCATCCATGTCCGCTTTAGTGGATGGGATCATCGTCACTTCAGCGCTGTCTGCTTTCAGGCCAGCCGCTTCCAGCGCGTCACGCACTTTGCCCATCTCTTCCCACGCGGTGTAAACATCAATCGCGCCGTCGTCGTAGGTCACTACATCTTCAGCACCGGCTTCCAGCGCCGCTTCCATAATGGTGTCTTCGTCGCCTTTCTCAAAAGAGATCACGCCTTTTTTGCTGAACAGGTAAGCCACGGAGCCGTCGGTGCCCAGATTACCGCCGGTTTTGCTGAACGCATGACGCACTTCAGCCACGGTACGGTTACGGTTGTCAGACAGGCATTCAATCATCACGGCTGTGCCGCCAGGACCGTAACCTTCATAGATGATGGTTTCCATGTTCGAGTCTTCATCACCGCCCACGCCACGCGCGATGGCACGGTTCAGGGTGTCACGGGTCATGTTGTTGGACAGCGCTTTATCCACCGCCGCGCGCAGACGCGGGTTAGCATCCGGATCGCCACCGCCCAGTTTAGCCGCCGTTACCAACTCGCGAATGATTTTGGTAAAAATTTTACCGCGTTTAGCATCCTGAGCGGCTTTACGATGTCTGGTGTTGGCCCATTTACTATGACCTGCCATAAATAATATCTCCAAAAAGCGCGCCTTCTCAGGCGACGTTAATCACAAATTCTTCAATCGCCTGCCGATTACTCCACGACTTGGTTAACTGGGCGGCTTCAACCGCATTAACCCAACGATAGGTCAGATGTTCGGTGAACACGATCTCTCGTTCTGAGGGAAGAGCCAGGCAAAACCAGGATTCAGTATTACGCTCAATTCCCGGCGCATAGCGATGACGTAAATGGCGAAAAATCTCAAACTCCACCGTGCGCTGACAGTCAATTAAGGTCAGTTGCTCAGTCGCAACATCAATGGCGACCTCTTCCTTTACTTCGCGCATGGCGGCCTGCGACGCGGTTTCACCCTCTTCCAGGCTGCCGGTGACCGACTGCCAGAAGTCAGGATCGTCGCGTCGCTGTAACATCAGCACTCTCCCGGTGTCCTTTGCATAAATCACGACCAACACCGAGACAGGCTGTTTGTACTTCATATCAGTTATTCTCGGCCTTCTTCACAACCTGAATGCTCAGTTCCGCCAGCGCAGCTTCGTTAGCGAAACTTGGCGCTTCAGTCATCAGACACGCGGCTGCCGTCGTTTTCGGGAAGGCAATAACGTCTCGAATGTTATCAGTACCCGTCAGCAACATGGTCAGACGATCCAGACCAAATGCCAGGCCCGCATGCGGCGGTGTACCATATTTTAGCGCATCCAGCAGGAAGCCGAATTTCTCGCGCTGCTCTTGCTCGTTAATGCCCAGAATACCGAATACGGTCTGCTGCATATCACCGTTGTGAATACGGACGGAACCACCACCTACTTCATAGCCGTTGATAACCATATCGTAAGCGTTGGCAACCGCATCTTCCGGCGCAGCTTTCAGCTCAGCAGCGGTCATGTCTTTCGGCGAGGTGAACGGGTGGTGCATCGCGGTCAGACCGCCTTCACCATCGTCTTCAAACATCGGGAAGTCGATGACCCACAGCGGCGCCCATTTCGACTCGTCGGTAATGCTCAGATCTTTACCCAGTTTCAGACGCAGCGCGCCCATCGCGTCGGCAACCACTTTCTTGTTGTCGGCACCGAAGAAAATCATGTCGCCGTCTTGTGCACCGGTACGCGCCAGAATCGCTTCCACGATTTCTGCGTTCAGGAACTTAGCCACCGGGCTGGTGATACCTTCCAGACCTTTCGCGCGCTCGGTGACTTTGATGTAAGCCAGGCCTTTCGCGCCGTAGATCTTAATAAAGTTACCGTAATCATCGATCTGCTTACGACTTAAGCTCGCACCGCCCGGTACGCGCAGGGCTGCAACACGGCCTTTTGGATCGTTCGCCGGACCAGAGAACACCGCGAACTCAACGTCTTTTACCAGATCGGCGACGTCAACCAGCTCCATTGGGTTACGCAGGTCTGGTTTATCGGAGCCGTAACGGCGCTCAGCCTCGGCAAAGGTCATGATCGGGAAATCACCGAGATCCACACCTTTCACTTCCAGCCACAGATTACGCACTAACGCTTCCATCACTTCTCGCACCTGCGGCGCAGTCATGAAGGATGTCTCCACATCGATCTGGGTAAATTCAGGCTGACGGTCAGCACGTAAGTCTTCATCGCGGAAGCATTTTACGATCTGATAGTAGCGGTCAAAGCCAGACATCATCAGCAGCTGTTTGAACAGCTGAGGAGACTGCGGCAGCGCGTAAAACTTGCCTTTATGAACGCGGGAAGGCACCAGATAGTCGCGCGCACCTTCCGGCGTCGCTTTGGTCAACATCGGGGTTTCGATGTCGAGGAAGCCGTGATCGTCCATAAAACGACGAACCAGGCTGGTAATTTTGGCGCGTGTTTTCAGGCGCTGCGCCATTTCAGGACGACGCAGATCCAGATAACGATACTTCAGACGCGCTTCTTCGGTATTGACGTGGTTAGAGTCCAGCGGCAGTGAGTCTGAACGGTTGATGATGGTCAGATCGGACGCCAGTACTTCAATTTCGCCAGTCGCCATATCGGCATTGACGTTTTTCGCATCACGCGCACGTACAGTGCCCGTAACCTGGATGCAGAACTCATTACGCAGTTCGGAGGCCAGCTTTAACGCGTCCGCACGGTCCGGATCGAAAAATACCTGCACGATACCTTCGCGGTCGCGCATATCGATAAAGATCAGGCTACCAAGATCACGACGACGGTTGACCCAACCACACAGAGTCACCTGCTGCCCCTCGTGGGACAGACGTAGCTGCCCGCAATATTCTGTACGCATGAGATATCCCTTAACTTTGCCGCAGGCGGATTGTCACCTGTCTCGCAGATGACGAAGTCGCAGCTTTAGCTGAATGTCACAACTGAATGAAAAAAGGCGGCTATTATACTGGAAATTCTGCCGCACGATAAGTCCGGTACTGACTGTACGCCTGTTTCCTCGACGGGCATTGCGTAATCTCACAAAAAATAACAAAAATTGTCGTCCCTTTCACACTGATTCGCGATTAAGGTGTAAC
Source organism: Citrobacter sp. wls714 (assembly GCF_005281025.1). Taxonomy (NCBI): domain Bacteria; kingdom Pseudomonadati; phylum Pseudomonadota; class Gammaproteobacteria; order Enterobacterales; family Enterobacteriaceae; genus Citrobacter; species Citrobacter sp. wls714. Next base: position 87,078 of record NZ_SZWZ01000045.1, read on the forward strand.
GGAATTCTTATTTTTTACTGGAGTGACCATGTTGGAACTGAACGCAAAAACAACCGCCCTTGTCGTTATTGACTTACAGGAAGGGATCCTGCCTTTCGCTGGCGGACCACATACGGCACACGATGTGGTTACCCGCGCCGCACGGTTGGCGGAAAAATTTCGTGCTAAGGGTTCTCCAGTAGTTATGGTACGCGTTGGCTGGTCTGATGATTATGCCGAAGCGCTGAAACAACCGGTTGATGCCCAGGCCCCGGCCAAAGCGTTACCCGACAACTGGTGGGATTATCCGCAAGCTTTGGGCAAATGCGCCAGCGATCTGGAAGTCACCAAACGTCAGTGGGGCGCGTTCTACGGTACCGATCTCGAGCTACAGTTGCGCCGCCGGGGTATCGATACCATCGTCCTGTGTGGCATCTCCACGAATATTGGCGTGGAATCCACCGCGCGAAACGCGTGGGAGCTAGGATTTAATCTGATCGTTGCGGAAGATGCCTGTAGCGCCGCAAGTGCTGATCAGCATCAGGGCAGCATGACACACATTTTCCCACGTATTGCGCGCGTTCGCAGCGTGGACGAGATCCTGCAAGCGTTATGATCTATATCGGCTTACCCCAGTGGTCGCACCCGAAATGGGTGCGACTTGGGATCACCAGCCTGGAAGAGTATGCCCGCCACTTTAACTGCGTGACGCGGTAATTTTTAAAATCACTAAAGAACGCCCAAGAGCATGTGTTTTCTATAGATTAATCAGTGCATTATAAGACGCCTCCATATGAAATTCGGTTAAGTTCATATGAGTTAAAATGTCCCAACCATGCCCCAAAACTGGCATTTATGCCCCATACATGCCCCAAAAACCTTCCTTAAAAAGCTACGTGTCCAACCGTTGACGCTGTATAAATAAACAGTGTAAATTGCGTGCAAAATCATTGTTGCTTTGGAGGCGGTATGTTCGTTGAGTTGGTGTACGACAAACGGAATGTTGAAGGATTAACAGGTGCCAGAGAAATAATTCTGAATGAGTTAACAAAGCGAGTGCACCGGATCTTTCCGGATGCAGAAGTGAAGGTTAAGCCGATGCAGGCGAACGGCTTAAACAGCGATGCCAGCAAAAGCGATCGGGAGAAGCTGAACCGCATGCTGGAGGAAATGTTTGAAGAATCCGATATGTGGTTAGTTTCGGAGTAGTGCCAGCTTTTACCAAGTCCTTTTCATACCTTTCTGGATACGGGAAACCAAATTCCCGTATTGGATGAACCATTGCCGCCCTTTTTTAAAGCTGCTCTACCAGCGGATAAAAATTATGATCCTCGCGCTGCATTCGTTCATGCACCTTGCGCAACACTACATTCGCGTCGCGGCGAAATGCCTCGTCACAATTGATAAGCTTATTTGCCGTATTCCAGCGACGGGAAAACTTTTCATACTCGGCAACAATATCAGCCATCTCGCGCTGAAAATTTACGCTCATTGTTTTTAGCTTTTGATCGTTCACCTTTTCCAGATAAGGATATAAAAACTGATCTTCGGCAGAAAGGTGTACTTTAATCACAGAACTCAAACTGATAACGGTTTGAGCGATTTCTTGCGCATGAGCCGTCACACCCGCCCGGCTAAGCTCCCTGAGGCGGCTAATTTTATGGATAATCTCGGCATGCTGGATCTTCATTTTATCAATATTCACTGGGGAATCCCTTAATGAGCTTTGCAATTTATAACATATATATTAAATGCATCTTTAAAAATAAGCAATCTGAGTTGTTTTTATTAAATTTTATAAATTTACGTTATGTAAATACATAATAAACAAAATTTGAATGCAAATATAAAGAGATCTATTGCCAATCTTCGGAATTTTTCTATCGTACATATGTCTCAAAACTGCGCCAATGCCGCCTCAAGAGATATCGCAGCATCAGTGCTGTTGATAAAGTGCGTCACCCGCCTCATAACCTCAGCCTCTTCAGCTGCATCACCTTCGATCGCTTCGCCGTCATCCGTGATTAACGCTTTCCCCCTAAGCTTCGCAAACTGCGTCCGACCTCCGGACAGAATCAACAGCGCATCACCCTGCTGTGGGCGCGTGACCGGGACGATGATCGCATAACCCGCCGACGTCTCGAGGATGCGACTGTCGGGATTCATGCAGACACTGGCTGGCGTAACCCGCTGCTCTATATAGTCGGTAGCTGGTGAAGGAAAGCCCATGTTTACGCCCTCTCTTGAATGCTGGATAAAAACACAGTATAAATACTGTATACCCATCCAGTAAAGGAGCAATGAGCAATGTTCGTGGAACTCGTTTATGACAA
>NZ_SZWZ01000046.1:0-95096 GCF_005281025.1 Citrobacter sp. wls714
CCACGCCCTTTACAATCCCGGCTCCCGGCAGGAAAATTGTTGCTGCGCAATTCCCTCCGCTTATTCCTCCAGGCTATCGGGCCGGGCGCGAGGTAGCATCCCTGCAAAGCGCGCCCTGAGCCAGCATCCATGCTGGCTCTCCCGGCCTTACGGAAACACGTCGGCAATTTTCAGCCGGACCAGCCCACACCTCACCATCTGCGTTTTTGGTCTGAACAGCAAAACAGATTTAACTGGAAGTCAGAGCATTGAAGCGATGACTCCGGTCCGGCTGAAAATCGATGAGGCGTTGACGGCTGACCGGGGTTGCCCGCAGGGATGCGGGCAGAGGGGACGGCCTGCATGGACGCAGGCTCGGCCCCGACCCGACAGGCAGACGGAATAAGACGAATAGGCTCGCGAAGAGACGATTTTCCCGCCGGGAGCCTGGGATGCAAGGGAGGCGGCGGTGAGCCTCCCTTGCACGTTCACGGGTATCAGTGCTTTAGAGAAGTGATACGGCTGCGGTGAACGGAACCCTGATCAAGAATCACATGTTCACCATACATTCTTAACTGAACGGTATTGCCTCATTCGAGGGGTTTTGTTTTTACAGACCGTTCATCCTCGGCGGGCAACGCTCCAGCAGCTCCACGCTGCCATCTTCATTCTGCTGCTCCAGCATCACGTCAAAACCCCATAACCGGTGCACATGTTTCAGCACCTCTTTGCGGCCTTTATCCAGCGGGGCGCGGTTATGCGGAATATAACGCAAGGTGAGTGACCGGTCGCCACGCAGATCAACATTCCAGATTTGAATATTCGGCTCCAGATTGCTGAGGTTATATTGCGACGACAGTCGGCTACGAATTTCACGATATCCTTCCTCATTATGGATAGCGGAAATCTCCAGGTAATTGTGGCGATCGTCATCCAGCACGGTGAACAGGCGGAAATCGCGCATCACTTTTGGTGACAGGAACTGACTGATAAAGCTCTCATCTTTAAAATCGCGCATCGCGAAATGCAGGGTTTCCAGCCAGTCGGAACCGGCAATATCCGGGAACCAGTATCTGTCTTCTTCGGTGGGGGACTGACAGATACGCTTGATATCCTGGAACATCGCAAAACCCAGCGCGTAAGGGTTTATCCCGCTATACCACGGGCTATTGTACGGCGGCTGGAATACCACGTTGGTGTGGCTATGCAGAAACTCCAGCATAAAACGTTCGGTAACTTTACCTTCATCATAAAGGTGGTTCAGGATGGTGTAATGCCAGAAGGTGGCCCAGCCTTCGTTCATCACCTGCGTTTGTTTCTGCGGATAAAAATACTGGCTGACCTTGCGCACGATGCGTAACACCTCACGCTGCCAGGACTCCAGTAGTGGCGCGTTTTTCTCCATAAAATACAGCAGGTTTTCTTGCGGCTCGGAAGGATATCGCCGCGCTTCGGAAATGGTTTTCTCTTCCTCTTTCTTCGGCAGCGTGCGCCACAGCATATTCACCTGGCTTTGCAGATACTCTTCACGGCTTTTCTGCCGGGCTTTCTCTTCCTGTAGCGAGATTTTTTGTGGTCGTTTGTAACGGTCCACACCGTAGTTCATCAGCGCATGACAGGAGTCGAGGAGCTTTTCGACTTCATCTACACCGTAACGCTCTTCACACTGGGTAATGTAGTTTCGCGCGAAGATCAGATAGTCGACAATGGAACTGGCATCCGTCCAGCTACGGAACAGGTAGTTATTTTTGAAGAAAGAGTTATGTCCGTAGCAGGCATGCGCCATCACCAGCGCCTGCATGGTGATAGTGTTCTCTTCCATCAGATACGCGATACATGGATTGGAGTTAATGACGATTTCATAGGCCAGTCCCTGCTGACCATGCTTATACAAGCGCTCGGTTTCAATAAACTTCTTACCAAACGACCAGTGCGGATAGTTGATTGGCATCCCGACGCTGGAGTAGGCATCCATCATCTGTTCGGAGGTGATCACCTCGATTTGGTGCGGGTAGGTATCCAGTCTATAGAGTTTCGCCACGCGGTCTATTTCCGCCAGATAGACATCCAGCAGATCAAACGTCCAGTCGGGTCCATCGCTTAACCGTGTGCTGTCCTTGTTCATGGAATCAATCGTAGCCATTCGCGCACCCTCATTGTTGGCGGCACTCTCTGTCTGGAGTACCTCATTTCAAGCATAGATCATGGTGTTAAAAAACGTGCTGCGGCAGAAATTTTTTCTTTGCGATTTCACGATAGCGAGGCGTGGAAAAAAGGCATGTCCGCAAAATTTTATGCTGGATAAAAATAACGCACAGCATGAGATTCCAAAGCAGGGAGCTCCCTGCAATCACCGCTATATGTGAGATAAGTCACCATAAAAAAGCCATATGTTGAATAATATTTTCAACTGAGTTATCAAGATGTAATTAGATGATTGTTCTTTTACTGTTAACGGAGTGGCTATGCGAGTTGTCATACTGGGAAGTGGTGTCGTTGGCGTGACCAGCGCCTGGTACTTAAGTCAGGCTGGACACGATGTCACCGTCATTGATCGTGAGCCCGGTCCGGCACTGGAAACCAGTGCGGCAAATGCCGGACAAATCTCGCCAGGTTATGCAGCACCATGGGCGGCGCCAGGCGTACCGCTTAAAGCAATTAAATGGATGTTTCAGCGCCATGCCCCGCTGGCCGTCCGTCTCGACGGGACCCAGTTCCAGTTGAAATGGATGTGGCAAATGCTGCGCAACTGCGACACCAGCCACTACATGGAAAACAAAGGACGCATGGTGCGGCTGGCGGAATACAGCCGTGATTGTCTGAAAGCGCTGCGCGCTTCTACCGGCATTGAGTATGAAGGACGTCAGGGCGGAACGTTACAGCTGTTCCGTACGGCTCAACAGTATGAGAACGCCACCCGCGATATCGCCGTGCTCGAAGACGCGGGCGTGCCATATCAGTTGCTGGAAGCAAACCGCCTGGCTGAAGTCGAACCGGCACTGGCAGAAGTCGCGCACAAGCTGACCGGCGGTCTGCGTTTACCGAACGACGAAACCGGTGACTGCCAACTGTTTACCCAGCGCCTGGCGCAGATGGCCGAGCAAGCGGGCGTTACGTTCCGCTTTAACACCCCAGTTGATAAGCTGCTCAGCGAAGGTGAGCAAATATATGGCGTGCAGTGTGGCGAGGAAATCATTAAAGCCGATGCTTATGTGATGGCGTTTGGCTCTTACTCCACGGCGATGCTCAAAGGGATCGTGGATATTCCGGTCTATCCGCTGAAAGGTTATTCCTTGACCATTCCAGTGGCGCAGGATGACGGGGCACCGGTTTCTACTATCCTTGATGAAACTTACAAGATCGCCATTACTCGCTTTGATAACCGCATTCGCGTTGGCGGCATGGCGGAGATTGTTGGCTTCAATACCGAATTGCTGCAGCCACGCCGCGAAACGCTGGAGATGGTCGTACGCGATCTTTTCCCGCGCGGCGGTCATGTGGAACAGGCCACATTCTGGACCGGACTGCGCCCGATGACCCCGGACGGTACGCCGGTCGTGGGACGAACCCGCTTTAAGAATCTGCTACTCAATACCGGTCATGGCACGCTGGGCTGGACCATGGCCTGTGGATCCGGCCAGTTGCTGAGCGATATTTTGTCTGGCCGTACCCCAGCCATTCCTTACGACGATTTGAGCGTGGCGCGTTACAGTCCGGGGTTTACCCCCTCTCGTCCACGGCATTTACACGGCGTACATAACTGATAAGGACGAGAGATGACCCGCCCGATACTGGCCAGCATTGACCTGCAGGCGTTGAAACAAAATCTGGCCATTACGCGCCAGGCCGCACCGGATGCCCGCGTCTGGTCGGTAGTGAAAGCCAATGCCTACGGACACGGCATTGAACGAGTATGGAATGCGCTGGGCACAACCGACGGTTTTGCCATGCTCAATCTTGAAGAGGCGATAACCCTGCGCGAGCGGGGATGGAAAGGCCCGATATTAATGCTGGAGGGTTTTTTCCACGCCGACGACCTGACGGTATATGACAAATATCGTCTGACAACGTGTGTGCATAGTAACTGGCAGCTTAAAGCATTGCAGAATGCGCGTCTGAATGCACCGCTCGATGTTTATCTGAAGGTGAACAGTGGCATGAACCGTCTGGGTTTCTTACCGGACAGAGTTTCCACGGTCTGGCAACAGCTGCGGGCAATGCCCAACGTCGGTGAAATGACGCTGATGTCGCACTTCGCGGATGCAGAACACACGGATGGCATTCAGGAAGCAATGACGCGTATTGCGCAGGCGACAGAAGGGCTGGAGTGCAGACGATCACTGTCCAATTCAGCTGCCACGCTGTGGCATCCTGAAGCGCATTATGACTGGGTTCGCCCTGGCATCATCTTGTACGGTGCATCGCCGTCTGGACAGTGGCGAGACATCGCGAATACAGGTCTCAAACCTGTGATGACGTTAAGCAGCGAAATTATAGGCATACAAACGCTGAAAGCCGGCGATCGGGTCGGTTACGGTGGGCGTTACACCGCCAGTGGAGAGCAACGCATCGGCATTGTGGCGACCGGGTATGCAGATGGTTATCCGCGCCATGCGCCGAGCGGCACACCAGTGCTGGTGGACGGCGTGCGCACCAAAACGGTCGGAACGGTCTCAATGGATATGCTGGCGGTTGATCTGACGCCATGTCCTCAGGCGGGGATCGGCACGCCGGTAGAGCTGTGGGGCAAAGAGATTAAAATTGACGATGTGGCCGCTGCTGCGGGTACGGTGGGCTACGAGCTGATGTGTTCGCTGGCGCTGCGCGTACCGGTTGTGACGGTGTAACTTTATAAAATTGCCTGATGGCGCGCAGCTTTCAGGCCTGGAGGAGCAGTGTATTTTGTATGCCGGGTAGGCGCAGCTTCCACCCGGCAAAAACAGCTACGCTACTCATCCTCATCTTCAGCAACGCGAACACCAACCTTCAGCACCGCATTATCTTCTTTCTCGGCCACCGTCCAGATCATGCCAGCAAATTCCACCTGGTCACCGACGACCGGCGCGGCGCCTAACAGGTGCTGAACAATTTCACCCAGCGTTTGCTGTTTATCGCGATACTCTGTGCCATCGTCGAGGCCATATATCAGCGCCACGTCGGCATATTTTGCGCTGGCTTCGAGAATAAAATCCCCAAAGAAGCGCTGGTCTAACGATACCGGCGGCGACTGGCTGAATAGCTTGCCGAGAGCGGGGAGATCGCGCTCGCGACCAATGACGCACAACACGTCGCCTTCACGCAGGCGCGTGCTGCCCGACGGATGAAACAATACATTGTCACGAAACAGGGCGGCAATTCGCGTTTCTTCCGGCATATGCAGATCGCGCAATGCTGCTCCCACACACCACTTATCCGCGCTGAGCTGATAAACAAACTGCTCCCAAGGGTTATCCGGGTGAATATCCAGACCAATACGTGAAACGGGCCAGCCGACCGGCGGAACCACCACTTTGGCCTTTTTAGCCGCCCAGGAAAGCGACGTTCCCTGAAACAGCAGGGAGATCAGAACCACGAAGAAGGCCACATTAAAGAACAGACGCGCATTCTCCAGGCCCGCCATCATCGGGAAGACGGCAAGGATGATCGGCACCGCCCCGCGCAAGCCCACCCAACTGATAAAAATACGCTCGCGCAGATTGAAGCCACGGAACGGCAGCAGTCCGGCGAAGACCGACAGCGGACGTGCCACGAAAATCATCCACGCGGACAAAATCAGCGCCGGAATCGCGATAGGCAGCAGGTCGGACGGTGTGACCAGTAGCCCCAGCACCAGGAACATGGCGATTTGCGCCAGCCAGGCCAGGCCATCGAAGTTTTGCAGAATACCAAATCGGTTGCGGATCGGGCGATTACCCAGCAGGAAACCGCACAGATAAACCGCCAGAATACCGCTGCCTTCCAGCGCGGTAGTCAGAGCAAAAATGAGGATCCCGCCGCTTAAGGCCAGTAACGGATACAGCCCGGCAGGCAACGAAATGCGGTTAATCATTTGCTGCAGCAGGTAGCCGCCGCCGAGTCCCAGCACAATCCCTAAGCCAAACTGTTGGAGAATATGCACCGCGAACATCCAGCTTAAACCGGTCTCGTGGTTTTGGATCATGGCGATAAGCGTGATAGTCAAAAACACCGCCATCGGGTCATTACTCCCGGATTCAATTTCCAGTGTGGAGCCAACACGTTCGTTAAGCCCCTTACCGCCAAGCAGGGAAAAGACCGCCGCCGCGTCGGTGGAACCGACTATCGCGCCAATCAATAGTCCCTCAATGAGATCCAGATTAAACAACCATGCGGCCATCATGCCGGTAAGTCCGGAGGTAATCAGTACCCCGACGGTCGCCAGCGATAGTGCCGGACCCAGCGCGACGCGAAAAGAGCTGGCCTGGGTACGCATGCCGCCGTCGAGCAGGATAACCGCCAGCGCCAGGTTACTCACCATGTAGGCAAAAGGGTAGTTGTCAAAAGGAATACCGCCGACACCGTCCACACCGGCTAACATCCCGATAGCGAGAAATATCACCAGAATAGGGATGCCAAGACGTGATGAGAATGAACTGAGTAAGATACTGCAGGTGACGAGAACGGAACCCAAAATAAAAAGGCTAATAATTGCTGCGGCATCCAACGTTCGTTTACTCCTGAATTACGCTGTTTCGTATTAACAAACCCTAACATAATAACGACAGAAACAGCGTTTTACTTAGCCCTGTTAGTGGCTTTTTTTACGATTTAAGTACCGGATGACCATTTATGGTGAGCTGAGCGCCATTTTTATCGTTTTTCAGCATCGCATTCGCCCCCAAAGGCAGGGTGACGGTGCGCTGTTCATGACCAAAATCGAGACCGCTGATTAACGGAACTGACAATCTGGCGCGGAGAAAAGCGCAAACCGAATCAAGGCTGTAACCGTCGTCATAGTCATTGGGCGCACTGCCGCTAAAACTGCCAAGAATGATGGCGTTCTGCCGCGCCAGAATTCCCGCGTGGTATAGTTGCAGCAGCATGCGTTCAATACGGAATGGGTGCTCATTAATGTCTTCCAGCACCAACACACCGTTTTCGATAGCGGGCATCCACGGCGTGCCCATCAGCGAAATGATCATCGCCAGATTTCCGCCCCATAGCGTACCTTCGGTCGTACATGCCGGGCCGTTACTCTGCCATTCGAGGGTAAATTGGGGATGACGCAAAGCCTGCCAGAAATGGTACTCGGTAAACGTGTTCATCTCCTCGGCCCCGAAGTTAGCCGCCAGCATTGGGCCGCTGAAGGTAATCACATTCCCTTGCGCCAGCAAACCGCACTGAATCGCCGTAAAATCGCTGTGCCCGCTGAGCAACAGCGGGTTTTGCTGCTGACGGGCAGCCAGCCCCTGCCAGTCGATACCTTCCAGTAAACGGCTGGCGCCATAGCCTCCGCGTACCGCCATGACAATGGTATCGGGCGTTTGCAGATTTACGAGCGAGTTCACATCAGCCAGACGCTCTGCTTCGGTGCCAGCAAAACGCTGGCAGCGGCGCGTAATGACAGCCGAATTGTCGACCTGATGACCGGCCTCAGTAAGCCGCGCAAGCCCACGTAACGCAGCCTGCTGGTTGATACAGTAGCCCGAAGGGGCAATTAAGTGAAACCGGGACATGGCATTTCCTTGCTACAACTAAAACCAAATGTATATCATGCCGCGTAGGTATGTCGTTGTCACCTCAGCGACAGGTTCCGGCTATAAGGATAGATGACGTGAAATTGAGATGGTTTGCTTTTTTGGTTGTATTACTTGCGGGCTGTAGTTCAAAACAGGATTACAAAAATCCGCCATGGAATGCTGAAGTTCCGGTCAAACGCGCAATGCAATGGATGCCGATCAGTGAAAAAGCCGGTGCGGCCTGGGGTGTCAGCCCACAATTGATTACCGCTATCATCGCCATTGAATCTGGCGGAAATCCGAATGCGGTCAGTAAATCGAATGCGATTGGTCTGATGCAGCTAAAAGCGTCTACGTCAGGGCGTGATGTTTATCGTCGTATGGGATGGAGCGGAGAGCCGTCGACCAGCGAGCTGAAAAATCCTGAGCGTAATATTTCGATGGGCGCCGCCTACCTGAGTATTCTTGAAACCGGACCGCTGGCCGGAATTGAAGATCCGCAGGTGATGCAATATGCGGTGGTGGTGTCGTACGCCAACGGGGCGGGCGCGCTACTGCGAACGTTCTCCTCCGACAGGAAAAAAGCGATCAATAAGATCAACGATCTCAGTCCGGATGAATTTATCGATTATGTGGCTGATAATCATCCGGCGCCGCAGGCCCCGCGCTATATCTGGAAGCTTCAACAAGCGCTGGATGCGATGTAATTCAGGTGATGTTAATCGCGCACCTTGTTTGCTTTTTCCCGGGCTTCGCGCTCAAGGGAAAAAATAATCCGCTGTAAGTTCCGCTCCACCGCCGGGCCGACGTTGAGAAAACGAAAGCTCAGGCGGGGAGTGGTAATGGTTTCGTTTTTGCTGTCGATAACTTTGCGTTCGCTAATAGAAATGAGCTGGGCGTCAACGTGGTACACCCCCCATTGCGCCATGTTCAGTTCAACGTGTGAGAAGCGCATGCCTTCTACCAGTCCCTCTGGTTTTGCCGTTTCTAACAGTCCACCCATGCCGCCGAGAGACAAATCGAACAGGCGAAAATGCAGAATGCTGTTATCCGGCATCTTTGCCGCGCAGCGATAGGGGGGGTGCAGCGGCGCACCGATACGGAAATATTCCCGGCGCTGAATAAACCACAGTGAAGGCGGCAGCGTTGAGATAAATGCCGGTAGCCGCTGATACTCGCCTTTTTTAAGCTGTGGCAGGGTGAATTCCACTTTGGCACCCTGCGTTTCGGCGATAACTGAGATCTGGCTGGCCCGCTGCACGGCCTGGTTTTCATATTCCTGACTGCCAAAGTCCATGACCAGTTCGTCCGGGCTGACTGCCAGTATTTTGCTGATGAACTGGCCACCAGACCAGGAGATACGCAGTGGAACCTGCTGCGAATTTAAGTCCCTGAGTACGCCTAACACCGCTAACGGATTTTGCTTCAGGAACTGCTCATTGTAGATACTCACACCTAATGACTCCTGGATGCCGGGTTTATCGTTGGATTATCGGCATCAAACGACAGAACTTAAGACAAATGGATGAATTTTTTACTAAAGCCAATGAATTAAGTCTGCGCGTAAAAGCGTCATCCAACAGCTTGCCTATACTTAATGCACTGGCGCGGGAATAACGAGCGCACATTCACTGGAAAGAGGGCCTGAAAATGGGAATTATTGCCTGGATTGTTTTTGGTCTGATTGCGGGTGTTATCGCCAAACTGATTATGCCGGGGCGCGATGGCGGCGGTTTTATCCTGACCTGTATCCTCGGTATCGTCGGTGCTGTGGTCGGCGGATGGCTGGCAACGATGTTTGGTATCGGCGGTGATGTCAGCGGATTTAATCTCCACAGCTTCCTGGTGGCCGTAGTCGGCGCGATTGTTGTGTTGGGTGTTTTCCGGCTTGTGCGACGAGATTAACTGAACGGCCCCTGCGGGGGCCGTTTCTTTGTAATTGAAAGTTCGTTATGGCGTCGGTTGTGTCTGCTTTTGAAGCTCAGTTGATGCTGTCCCAGCCGGGGCTGGACGCGATGCGGGGACGCTGTCACACGGTTTTTCTTTGGCGCAAATCAGGTCGAGCATTTTTAGGGTAACGCCGTTGGTCCAGCCGAACCCATCCTGCAACGGATATTCACCGCCGCCACCGCCAGTGCCTGTGGTGCTCACGTCATACTTTTCAACCAGCTTTTTTTCTCGATCGTAAGTGTGCTGCACGTTGGTGAGAAATCTCCAGGTGACGTCCATGGCGACGTTATCCTGACCGTAATTCTGCAACCCGGATGCTGCGACCCACTGGAGCGGGGCCCAACCGTTTGGCGCATCCCATTGCTGGCCGCTTTTCACCGAGGTGGTAGCAAGGCCGCCGGGCTGCAGTAGATGCGCCTGGGTTGCCGCGGCGACCTTACTGGCGCGATCTTTTGCCGCCGCATTAACGTACAGCGGGAACAGGGCGGCGGCAGTAAGCTGATTACGTACTTTATGGCTCTTCAGATCGTAGTCGGCATACCAACCCTCTTTGTCGTTCCACAGGTGCTTTTCGATCCCTTTTTGCCGGGCATTGGCGAAGCCTTCGTACTGCGCGGCTTTGGCATCATCGCCGGCGGCTTTACTGGCGAGGGCGATCATTTTTTCCATTTTGTACATCAGCGCATTGAGATCGACCGGCACGATGCTGGTGGTACGCAAGGTGCCTAGCTGGTTGGGGTTATCCATCCAGCGGGAGCTAAAATCCCAGCCAGATGCGGCGGCGGAACGCAGGTCGCGGTAGATTTCGGTAGCCGGGCGGTTCGGGTTACTTTTGGCGGTGGCGATATCCTCCACCCATGACTCTGGCCTCGGCGTATCGCGGTCATCCCAGTAGCGGTTCAAAATGGTGCCGTCATCCAGCTTAACGACGCGCTTATTTTGCTGACCGGGCTGGAGCGTTTCGACGCCTTCCATCCAGTAGGTGTACTCTTTGAGCATTTGTGGAAGGTATTTTTTCAGCGCATCATCCCCGTCGTGCTGCGCCAGCAGTTCAACCATAAAAGCAAAGAACGGCGGTTGAGAACGGCTCAGATAATAGGTGCGGTTGCCGTTTGGAATGTGTCCCCAGGCATCAATCTCGTAAGCGAAGTTTGCCACCATGTCGGAAACCTTGTCCCAGTGATTACTTTCGGCAAGCCCCAGCATGGTGAAATAGCTGTCCCAATAATAAATTTCGCGAAAACGTCCGCCTGGTACCACATATGGCTCCGGGAGCGGCAGCAGCGAGTCCCATTTTTCAGCGTCGGTTGTCGAGCGGGTTAGCACTGGCCACAGCCCATCAATATGCTCGCGCAGCGATTGCCCGGCAGGGGGGACGTATTTCTCACCTTCTTTCGGTAAGGTAAAATTCACCCCGACAAAATGACGTAAATCGAATCCAGATTGATTCTTTTGCATTCGATAATCGGCGAGGATCATTAACGGATCACTATTGGGAACCGCGTCAGCAAAGGTTTTCTGGTCAGGGAAAAGTTTGGCCGTTTGTACATCGTTAAACAAAGGGCCAAGCAGAATATCAGGCGGTTGCGGTGTCGTTGCTGGCGCGTCCTCCGCATTGACGGTAAAAGAGGTAAAGGCAAAAAGGGTACTGGCAAGCGTCAGTTTTATCGCGACAGAAAGCAGGCCGGGATGGCGAATTTCTGGTGTTATCATCGGTTAATCTCCTTAGCGGCGTGCCGAAGCAGCGGCATTTACCATGAGAAAACCTTAGTTCAGGATCGACCGTTGCGCGTGATCGGCTCCCCATTTTGCGAATAAACAGACATTTCCCTACGAACGCAGAAGATGCACACCCTGTCGAGAAGGGTGTGCTGATGACATTAACCTGTATGGTTTATCCGATGTGCCACGCAGTCAAGAGTGAGGGTATCTCCCATCTTTATGCTATCGAGTGTCTCCCCTTGCTGACACATCCAGCAAAGTCCCATTTCATGGGCGATAATCGCCGGGTGAGAAGCCTCGCTACCGGCACGCAGGCAGATCCCTTTGATGGTCAGCGGATCGAGTTGCAATACCGTAGACGGATAAATGACGTCAGCGACCAGGATTGTCGGGCGGGTGAACGTCGGGATTTGCGCCGTCACTCCAGTCAAATGCTGCAGCGAACGAGACAGTAAATCTTCAATGTCGATGTATCGTGCTTGTAAGTAGGGATCATCGAGCTGTAAATACTGCTGGCTGAGTTCGCTCAGCACCTGCTGCCAGGCCCAGGCGGCGCTACACTGCTTTTCACGCATTACGTCGCAGGCCATATCGAACAGCTCAGGATCGTCCAACAGCGTGTGGTGACCGGAGAAGATCGCGGCGATATCGGCGGAATACTTCTCTTCAGCAAGCGCGGTTAGCTCGCTTAAATCGTTCAGCGTGCTCTGGATGGCGGCCTGTAATCGCTGCTGCTCAGTCTGCAATGATGCAGCAGGCTGCTGGCTTATTTCGTGTGAGAATGGCGCGTAACAAAATACCGTCCCCGTCGCTCGTGACGGGACCTTAGGCGCCGCGTTTTTCGCCTGCGTTGGCTCAAGCGATTCGCCAAAATTCTCTGCCGCCAGCTGTTTGAATGCGGCCAGCGCATCTTCTGCCTGTTCTCCTTTGGCAATCAGGCGCAGCGTGTCGTTACAACGCACCTGCAGTAAGGCTATCTGATTGAGGCTATCAGGGACGACGCACTTGCCGTTTTTCTCCAGCCACATCTCGGCATTAAAGCCAGACAGCGTAGATACCAGTCGCGAGGCCGGACGAACGTGGATGCCGTTGGGGTTTTTCACCACAATGGCAATCGAACGGGCATCTGTGTCGGGGGAGTGTTCAGCAGAAGTGGACTTTGCTGCCGAGGGCGAAGGTAAACCCAGTTGCTCACATTTGGCGTCGAGGGCGTTCATGGCATCACGGATGACCCGCTCGATATCGGCACCCGCAGCGGCGCTAACCGTCGCGGCCAGCGTGCCTTCAACCAGCGGGGCGGCGCACAGACGGACTTTCGCGGCGATACTAGGGTCAAGCAGCTCAAGGGCGGTTTCCGCACTCAGTAACGCGCTGCCGATATCCATCATCACTAACACGTGATCCGTATCAGCCACGGACTCGATGGCTTCCATCACCTTAATAGGATCGGTGCCAATCGGATTCTCGGGATCGTCAATGCCTGCGGCAATAGCGAGTTTGCAGCCATCGCCCATTAACATTTGTCGGGCTAACGCGCCGACGCCTTCGCCCAGTTGGGCGCTGTGAGACACAATAACCAGGTTTACCATCGCTTTATCCTTACTCTCTGGACGCCTGAGCCAGCATTTGCATCATAAACATGACGGACGTTGCGCCAGGATCCTGATGGCCAATGCTGCGTTCACCAAGGTAGCTGGCGCGGCCTTTGCGTGCCTGCATGGTGATGGTGCTTTGCGCCGCAGCTTCCGCTTGTTGGCTTGCAGCTTCCAGCGCTGCCTGTACGCTTAACTTTTGCTCGCAGGACTGACGTAAAGAGTCGACTACCGGCAGCCAAACGTCGCACATGGTTTTGTCGCCAGGCTCCGCTTTACCACGGCTAATGACGCCTTCTGCGCCATCGCGGATCATTTGATACAACTCGTCCAGCGTCAGGCTCTGGTGGGCTTGAGTGACCTGGGCGGCGCGGATGAAAAAGGTACCGAACAGCGGGCCGCTGGCTCCGCCAACGCTTGAGAGCAATACCATGCCGGTATTTTTTAAAATAAAACCGATGTCTTTATCGGCGATGGACGGCAGTTTTTCGACCACTTTACTAAAGCCACGGTGCATATTCAGACCGTGGTCGGCATCGCCGATTTCCCGGTCCAGTCCGGTGAGAAAATCACTTTCGGTAGTGAATATTTCGCCGCAGTGGTAGAGCCAGTTAACAATTTGCGTTCTGGTGAGGGACATCATGAATCTCCTTATTTACCCCAGTTGAGAGCAGGGGTGTGAACCGGTGCATCCCATAAATTCAGCGTTTCGTCATCCACCTGTAACAGGGTGATTGAAAAGCCGGTCATATCCAGAGAGGTGCAGTAAGAACCGATCAGGTTGCGCTCAATGACGATCCCCGCATCCTGGCAACGGCTTTCGAGGCGGTTATACACGCCGAAGAGTTCTGACAACGGCGTTGCACCGAGATTATTGACCAGCGCAATGACGCGATCGCCGCTTTGCAACGCCCGTTTGCTTTCTTTGCCTTCCTGCCATGCGCCCTGGACGTTGTCCCAATGACGCAGCGTGCGGCTATAGTTGCCGTTTTCCAGCAGCGTGTTGAACATTTCATCTACGGTTTGGTCGAGAGAGGTGAAGGTTCGGCGGTCAATGCCCGGTTCTCCGTGGATACCCACGCCAAACTCCATTTCGTTATCCTGCAGCGTGAACGACGGTTGCCCGGCGGCCGGAACGGTACAGGCACCAATGGCGATCCCAATGGAGTGCCCTTGGTTATTCAGTTGACGCCCGAGTGCCGCACAGGCTTCCAGCGAGTCACCGCGTTCGGCGGCCGCGCCGACCAGTTTTTCTATCAATACGGTATTCGCCACGCCACGACGACCGGCGGTATACAGACTGTCTTTCACCGCGACGTCGTCATCCACCACCATGGTCGTGACTTTTATACCGCTGTCGTGCAGCAACTCGGTGGCGGTTTCGAAGTTAAGAATGTCACCGGTGTAATTCTTGATGATCAGCAGGACGCCTTCACCGCCGTCAATTTGCATGGCGCATTCGAACATTTTATCCGGCGTAGGTGAGGTAAAAATTTCACCCGGGCAGGCCCCGGCGAGCATGCCCTGCCCAATATAACCGCAGTGCATTGGTTCATGTCCGCTGCCGCCGCCGGAGAGTAGTGCCACTTTGCCCATCACCGGCGCATCTGCGCGAGTGACATAGACCGGGTCCTGATGCAAGGCCAGGGAAGGGTAAGCTTTCGCCAGTCCGGCGAGTTGTTCATTCAGTACGTCTTCAACACGGTTAATCAATTTTTTCATTATTTATGCTCCGCAGACAGTCCTGGATGCTGCCAAAATTCTGCAGCCATCTGATGTAGGGTATCGGTTTGTACAACGCTACGGCGACCGCTCGCTGCCGATAAGGTAATTTTGCACACAGGTATGCAAAAAAAAATTGTGTGAGTTAGCGTTTCAATACGAAACAATGCCACCTCAATACGTTCCATATTGAAACGATGTGGCGTGAAATTCGCCAAAAATGCGACGTTGGGCATCCTTTTGTTTTAGGGGCCGCAGAAAGGGGCGATAGGCTGCTTCATCAGAATAAAGGGCGTGAACGAACAGAAAAGTGGAGGATGAAAGTTAAAACCGCGCAGGCAGGTGGTTGATCGCCACCAGTTTTCCTTGCTCAAGTTCGATATATCCCCCTTTTTTTAAGGCTGCGAGCATTTTCATCACACTACTACGTGAAAGGTGCGTCCTGTCCAGAATGTACTGGTAGGCGGCAATCTGCTGGCGAATGTTGTCTGATTCTTTGGCCAGAGCCTGTAGTTGATAGCACAGCACATCATAAGTGGTGGGGGCCGCTACCATCTCATTTTGAATAAACAGTTTATTTGTCACGATGATCATATGCCGGGCCATGAGCTCCCAAAGCTGTTTTGCTTCAATGCGTGCCATAACGGTTTCCAGCGGGACAGTCGCAACTTCACATTCCTCAAGGGCGCGGAGCAATAGTTTCTCTGATAATGCACTGGTGAAACCGAGAGACACTGGCGCAGAAGCGATGCCTAAGGCCAGATTATTCTCCAGGTTTTCAATACTTACCGTACCCTGGCGGATAAACTGACACATATGTTCTCCAGATTGGATAAATACGAAGCGGCTACCTTTGGGGTAGCGCCTGAACTCGCATTCTTCTGCCAATTGTCGTAACAATTCCGGAGCATAGGGCGAGGGTTGTTTGAGCAGGTTTATCGGCGATTCATAAGGCATGATGGGGTTATCCCGCATAGATTTTCATTCGTTTACGTTGTGCAGCATAGCGTACCGTTAATACTTCAGGGGAATATTTTGCTGTATTTGTTTCAATACGCCGCGCTCGGTAACGATATAGCCGCCTTTTTTTAATTCGGCCAGAATTTTCATGATACTGCTGCGCGACAGAAACGTGCGGCTCTGAATATAGTTTGCGGCGGTAATGTGTTGCCGAAACTCGTCAGATTCGCGAATCAACTCATAAAGTTGTGAGCGAATAATATCGTAAGAGGTTGGGGCGGAAATGCGAGTACAATGGTCATAAACACGCCCGGCCGTATAAATGAGTAACCTGGACAGACTCTCCCACAGGTCCTCATCGGCAATAATCTCATTAGCTGTTTCCAGAGGAATGACCGCTACGGTTGAGCACTCTTCACTCCGCATAAAGAGATATTCCGATTCTGCAAGCTGATTGCTTAGCCCGAAGATAAATGGCGCGACTTCAGAATTCAGCATAAAGCCGTCGCGTTGCCTGAAGATCGCAATCGTGCCATTCAATAGCAAATAACATTGATGAGAATTATTACTTTTGTAGTTAATTATTTGTCTGTATTTTGTTTCACAAATGTTGGCGTTCGGCTTTAGCTTCTCAATGATATTTATTATGTGCTCCACCGGCTTTATCGGTAAGGCATGATACATGCTTGATTCAATGATTATTTTTGTTTCAGGCATGAGTCGCCCTCCTCAATGAATATGCTGTTAAAAACAATATAAGATGTTGTTGGTTTTAATAATTATGGTAATGAGAGGGAGATAATGGAATCCATCGTTCGGTGTAAAATTACACCGAAAAATAACTTGAGCAAATATGTGTATCTATATCAAAATTGCCCATAAGCAGAAGAGCAATAGCATCTAATAAGGAACGGTTTTCCTTGCCTGAAGGCCTAATGCAATCCTTAATAGTTTGCGTTAATTGTTATTTCTCTCAGTACTTTCAAAGTGATGGCAATAATAAAAAGCATGGGGCGTTATTTGCATCAGGGTAAATAACGATGCAGCACTATAAATAAAAGTTAAGGAAAGCAATTATGAAAAAGAATGTGATAGCGAAGACGTTGTCTGCGGCGGCCATTCTCATGGCCTCAAACGTAATGGCCTATGATGGTACGGTTATTTTTAATGGTGAAATCCTCGATTCGGCCTGTACCGTTGATATTGGTAGTAGCAATACGTTGATGGTCGACCTGGGACGTGTTTCTAAAACAGCATTCACCAGTACTGGCGATGAAGCATCCACCACAAAGTTTACGCTACGGCTGAAAGATTGCCCGGCCAGCGTGGCCGCAGCAAAGGTGAAATTTGACGGTGCACATGACGGTAATGACAGTAGCTTGTTGGCCATCACTCAAGGTTCCGGGGCGGCAAGCGGCGTGGCAATACGTCTTAAGACGGCAGACAGTATGAACTTGGGACTTAATCAGGACAACGGTTATACCTACATGTTATCCAGTACCGCGGATAATAATCTGGATTTCTATGCCGCCTATGTGGCAACCGTTGTGCCTGTTCTTCCTGGCGCGGCTAACGCGGTGGCTAATTTCACTGTTAACTACAACTGATTTACCTGTGCAGTTTTAAGGGCCGGCAAACGGCCCTTTCAGAGGTTTATGATGAGAGTATTACGTTTTTGTATGTTGCCCCTGGTTGTTGTGGCGATCGGTATTACTACTGCGCATGCGGGTGTTTCAATCGGTGGTACCCGAGTCATTTACGATGGTGGAAAGAAAGAGGCTTCGCTGAGCGTTAATAACCCTGATGCGGTTCCTTACTTAATTCAATCGTGGATTGAAACGCAAAGCAACGACGTGGCAAAAGCACCGTTTATCATTACTCCACCGCTTTATCGGTTGGATAAAGGACAGCGAAACGTAATGCGCATTATTCGCGCAGGTAATTTGCCAGAAGATAAAGAATCTCTGTTCTGGCTCAATATTAAATCGATACCGTCTGCAGAACGTAAAGATAATACATTACAAATAGCTATCAAAACGCGAATAAAACTGATCTACAGGCCGCCAGGATTAACCCAGTCAACACCAGATGCGCAGGTAGAAAAACTACACTGGAAATCGAACGGTAAATTTATTCAGGTGACGAACCCATCCGCATACTTTATTAATTTTAATGAAATTACCGTGGCAGGTAAAAGAATCGAAGACGTCACGTTTGTCGCGCCCGGACGCAGCGCGAGTTTCGCACTACCGACAGGTATTACCGGTGGAGTAATAACCTACAGAATTATTAATGATTACGGCGGAATAAGTGAGGCGTATCACGCTTCACTCTAAAACTCAGTCCGGACGGGAAGATTATGTCAATGATGATAGCCAAAATGATATCTAATCCGCCTCCGGTCCGATTGTTGCTGTGTATTTTATTAACCGTCGCCAATGTACTTAATGAAGTAAAAGGTCGTGATTATTTTAACCCTGCGTTGCTGGAGCGTACAGGATCCACAAATGGCGATGTTGATCTTTCCGGCTTTGAGACAGGACAACAGGCGGAAGGAACATATCATGTTGATATTCTTCTTAATGGAGAGAATGTTGATACCCGTGATGTAGTGTTTACCAGACGGGAAGGGGGAATGCTGGAACCGTGTCTTTCTACAGAGTTGTTGGAGGGCTACGGTGTGAAGACAGCGTTATATCCAGGGCTTGTCAGGAACGAGAATTGCGCTGATCTATCCGCTATTCCTCAGGCTTCCAGCGAACTGTTATTTTCTTCCCAGAAGTTGTTATTGAGTATTCCGCAGGCCGCGCTTTCTTCACCGGCGCGCGGTTATGTTGCGCCAGAACAGTGGGATGAAGGTATTACAGCCATGATGCTCAATTACAGTCTCAGTGGGGATAACAGCCGGACAAAAGACACAGGAAACAACAGCACCAGTCAGTACGTTAACCTGCGTCCGGGAATTAACATTGGCCCATGGCGGTTACGTAACTACAGCACCTGGCATAAAGACAGCCAGGGAAATGCTCACTGGGACACCGTCTATAGCTACGTACAGCGCAATATTATTCCGCTGAAAGCGCAACTGGTGCTGGGCGACAGTTCTTCGCCAGCCGACGTTTTTGACAGTATTCCTTTTCGCGGCGGCCAGCTTGCCTCTGATGATGAGATGATCCCAGATTCGCTGAAAGGCTATGCGCCGGTGGTGCGAGGCATCGCCCGTACAAACGCGCAGGTGATCATTCGACAAAATGGTTATCAAATTTACCAAAACTACGTCTCTCCAGGTGCGTTCGAAATAACCGATATGTACCCGACAGGAGGCGCGGGCGATCTCGACGTGAGTATCAAAGAAGCAGACAGTAATGAACAACATTTTATCGTTCCGTTTGCTTCATTGCCCGTACTGCAGCGGGAAGGGCGTCTTAAATATGCATTGACCGCTGGGCGTTATCGCTCATATGACAGTCGGGTTGAGCAGACATCCTTTGTTCAGGGAACGCTAATTTATGGTTTGCCGGCAGGATTCACGGCTTATGGCGGCGTCCAGGGGGCAGATAATTATCGTTCTGTTGCAGTAGGTATCGGGAAAAATCTTGGCGTGGTGGGGGCGGTTTCGGCTGATGTTAGCCAGTCCTGGTCCCAGCCACAGAATACGTGGCAACAGCAGGGACAATCCTGGCGCATTCGTTACAGCAAAAACAGCGTGGTAACCGGGACAAACATTTCGATTGCCGGATATCGTTATTCAACGGCTGGCTATTCCGGGATGCAAGACACGTTTGATTCTTATGGGACCAGCAGCTCATCGATAGAGAAACGCCGTAATCGCATGGAGGCGACCATCAACCAGTCTCTGGGAGCGTCAGGTGGCTCCCTTTCGCTCAGCGCGGTGCGGGAAGATTATTGGCATTACGCAAAACCATTGCAGTCATGGAGCCTGAGTTATAACAACACCTGGCACGGAATAAGCTATGGGATTGGCTGGACGCAGAGTAAAAACGGTTATTCGGGCAGCAATGCTCGCTACGACAGCGAGCGTTTGGTGGCACTGAATATTAGCCTTCCACTGGAATGCTTTTCGAACAATTCCTGGGCCAGCTATAGCATGAATACCAGTCGTAACAGCGGGACAACGCACAGCGTCGGCTTGAGCGGGATGGCGCTGGAGGGAAATGCTCTGAACTGGAGTATTCGGCAGGGTTATGGTTCTGAGGATGCTGGTTATACCGGCAGCCTGAACGCTGATTATAAAGGCGGGTACGCTGAAGTCAGCGGGGGTTACAGTTACGATCGCAACCTGCAACGGGTGAATTATTCGCTAGCGGGGGGCGTACTCGCCCACGCGGATGGTGTCACATTTTCACAGCCATTGGGTGAAACCAACGTCTTGATTAAAGCGCCGGGCGCTGCGAATGTCGGTATAAAAAACCAAAGTGGCGTACGCACTGATTTTCGTGGATACACCGTTGCCAGTAACGTCTCTCCCTATCGCAAAAATGATATCGGACTGGAGACGGCAACTGTAGCAGATGACGTTGAGCTGGAACTGACTAATAAAACCGTGGTGCCGACACGTGGCGCGATAGTTCGCACAGATTTTGTGGCCAACGTAGGATTGCGTGTATTGCTCACGTTACGCCGTGATAACGGAAAACCTGTCCCATTTGGTGCGATGGTGACGGTCAGAGGTGTTCAGGGGCAAAGCTTCATTGTAGGGGATGACGGCCAGGTTTATTTAAGCGGCATGCAGCCACAAAGCATACTGGACGTTGTCTGGGGCAATGACAACCAACAGCACTGTACGGCTAAATATACTCTGAACAGCGAAGAAAATTATCGTGGTATTACCGTGACTGACAGTCTGTGTCGGTAACTCACTTTATTTATTGAGTCTATTAAGATGAACCGAATTTACGTTCTCTGTATTTTATTGTTACTCCCCGGTTTGAGCTATGCTGATAATTGTTCCGTCAATGCGACGCTATTTGGCACAGTTACCATGGGCAATATTCTCGTGCAACGCGATGCGCCGGTAGGTAGCGAAATTGCGCGGGCCAGACTTTCCGGGTATGCAAAGCTTGAAGTGGATGCTCCCGACAAGCCAACGTCATGCAGTGGCGGTTATACGTTTAATTACTTATCGGCAACAAACTCGCCAATAAATAATGTATTTAACACTAACCTCGATGGTGTGGGGATACGCGTATCAGTTTCACCTGGTAGCTTTGTGCTGCCATCCAACGGTACGGCTTACGTTTATAATCTCGGTTTTTACGATGTGATGTTAATTAAAACCGGGAAAATAACCCCTGGATATTTAACGCCGGGAGTAATAATGCAGGGATGGTTCGTCACACCGGATAATTATTTTACGCAAATTTCCCTCGATGCAAATACTCAGGTAACGGTATTAGCATGCTCTGTTACCAGCCAGACGCTGAATTTTAACCTTGGCGACATTAATGCCAGTGAATTCTCTAACCAATCGGGGTTTAACCCGCCGCGTAGCGATAGCCAGAACCTTGGACTTAACTGTGATGCGTCCGCCAACATTAACGTGGAACTCATGGGTACGCAAAACCCCGATGTGACAGGCGATACGAGCGTGTTGGCGCTGAACGGTCAGGGAACGCCGGGAACTGCAGACGGGGTAGGGATACAAATGCTTTATAACAACGTTCCGTTGCAACTGAATAATCGCATTGTGTTGAAGCGTTCAGCGGGCGGGCAGGAAACATTTCCGCTAGTGGCGCGTTACTACCAGACCAGGTCGGTCGTCAGACCGGGAAGCGCCAATGCAACCGCGACGCTGAATATTACTTACCAATAACAGGGAATAAAGAATGTTACCTGGAAAAAGGACGGCCATAGCGATGGTGCTCGCATTACCGGCATGGGGCATAGGCGATCCGGTGACGCTCAATATCAACGGCAATGTCAAAACTGCGCCCTGTCAGGTGAGCAGTGACAGTGTGACCAAAACTGTTGATTTAACGCCTGGGCAATCTGTTACCGCTTCATCGTTATACACCGCGAGTTCGACCACGCCGTGGGTCGCTTTTGAGTTAAGTGTTGAACAGTGTCCTGCCGGGACAAGTCGCGTTACGGTATTGTTTAACGGCAACGCCGATAGTGACCATCCCAATGATATGTACCGGAATACCGGTACCGCCTCACCCGTCGCAATCCAGTTACAGGCGAGCGATGGCGTGCCCCTTGGCGACGGAAAATCATTAACTGCAAATATTTCCAATCAGCGTTATACATGGCGTTTGCGCGCCAGAATTTATAGTGAGCAAGGGCAGGTAACACCTGGAACCATCAACTCTGCGATTACTATTTCTATGACCTACCAATAAACTAAAGCAGGCGCCTTAATGAACATCAGCATCCGCTGTGATGACAATATGTATAAATTGGGATTAATCGCATTACTTAGAGAAATATTTTCACTGGAATTGGTTAGGCAAACTCTGAGTATTCACAATTTTGACTCTAAAAATAGGGCAACTGATGATGTGATGATTTTAATGCTCAGCCCCGGTGAACATTATCTTTG
The DNA here is from genome assembly GCF_005281025.1 of Citrobacter sp. wls714. NCBI lineage: Bacteria > Pseudomonadati > Pseudomonadota > Gammaproteobacteria > Enterobacterales > Enterobacteriaceae > Citrobacter > Citrobacter sp. wls714. Next base: position 22,185 of record NZ_SZWZ01000046.1, read on the forward strand.
CCATTCAGAGTTCTTTACCCGATCGCCAGGGCTTATTGTGGGTTTAATTGACAGGGAGCATATTCCTGCGCGTGGCGAAGTGCCTTCATGTATCAACCATATTATTTTTATTCCACACGATACTTCGGCCAGTCAGATGGGGGCGGTGATTAAACATCACTGGTCCTTAGTGAAAAATGCAAATTTTACCAATAAGGGGCGCTCTTGCTTGGGTTGCCCACATAAAACATTCACAGCGCAGCAGCATCAGTTAATTCGTTTATTATTGTCAGGGCTCACATCAAAGCAAATTGGTTTGCATATGCATATTTGTCAGAAAACTGTGCTGGCGCACCGTCGAGCCTTAATGAATAAATTTAGGTTGAGGTCGGATTGCGAATTATTACAATTCCTCATCGCTGCGCAGGAAAAGAGGGTGTTCAGCGCGGAGATACCAGCAGCGAGTGAAGAAACAATAACACGGCCAATTGCACCTGATGCAGAATTGTACATGCTCCCGGTGAGCAGCAGATAGGAAGCCACCTGCTTAGCAGGTGGCTTATGCTCAAGATTACTCAGGGTCTTAGCCCGGATAAATTCCGCGATCTTTACGTGCCAGTAAAATACGCTCGCAGGCAACAATATAGGCGGCGGTACGCAGAGAGCAGGATTTCTCGGCCGCTTTTTCCCATACGTGTACCATCGCATCGGTCATGATTTTATCCATGCGTTGGTTGATCTCTTCTTCGCTCCAGAAGAAGCTTGCCATGTCCTGAACCCATTCGAAGTAGCTGACGGTAACGCCCCCAGCGTTACAAACCACGTCAGGTACAACCACAATACCACGGCTAGCCAGAACATCATCTGCATCAGGATAGGTTGGACCGTTGGCGCCTTCGAGTACTAGTTTACAGGTTAGCGTTTCAGCGCGGTGACGCGTGATCTGACCTTCGAGCGCTGCAGGGATCAGTATGTCCATCTCCAGGCTCCAGAACGCCTCGCTGGCGATGGTTTCAGCTCCCGGGAAACCTGCAATCTGCTTGTGTTCCAGTTGCCAGGCTGACAGCGCGGACATGTCGATACCGGTAGCGTTAAACAGCGTCGCGGTGTGATCCTGAATAGCAACGACACGTGCGCCTGCTGCCGCGAAAAGACGGGCGGCTTCACTGCCGACGTTACCAAAACCTTGCACTGCAACACGAGCGCCTTCAACTTCGATATTAGCACGACGAGCCACTTCCAGACCGCTGACAAAAACGCCGCGACCGGTGGCTTTATCACGGCCTAACGAGCCGCCAAGGTGAATAGGTTTACCGGTGACAACACTGGTCACGGTGGTGCCGTGGTTCATGGAATAGGTATCCATCATCCAGGCCATCACTTTACCGTTTGTACCCACATCCGGCGCAGGTATGTCTTTCTGCGGTCCTATAATAATGCCGATTTCGCTGGTATAGCGACGGGTCAAACGCTCCAGTTCGCCCTCAGACAGTGAGAACGGATCGACGCGCACACCCCCTTTGGCACCGCCGTACGGCAGATTCAATGCCGCGCATTTGATGGTCATCCATGCGGACAGGGCCATCACTTCATTAAGATCAACATCAGGATGAAAACGCACACCACCTTTGCCCGGACCGCGCGAAAGGTTATGTTGCACACGATACCCTTCAAAATGACGGATAGTCCCGTCATCCATTTGTACCGGGATATCGACAATCAATGCGCGTTTTGGGTGACGCAGGGTATCCACCCAATGGGAAAGTTCGCCCAGGTAAGGGGCCACACGCTCGATTTGTTGCAGGTAGGTATTCCAGGCAGATGTGCTGCTATCTGAAGCGTAAGATAACTTATCCATGATAAACCTTAGTTATAAAAGTAATATGTTCTTAATTTGGCCGTGGTATACAGTGAATCTCACCATATAAACCTAAATTTAACATTTTTTTCGACAGGTGGCCTGTCCAGCCAACACGGCTTATCGGTATGGATAGTATGGGCTTTATCTGGAAAATGAATAATTATGCTTTTCTTTAACTATTTTGCGGTTTTTATTGCGGTATGGGTGATTTGGTATGCGTGTTTTGCAAAAAACACATTTTGTCAGATTTATGACGCACCTCTAAAAGTAAACAATATGATAATAAAATGTATTTGCTTTATTGCGTCGAGCTGGGCGTCTGTCGGGTCAAGGCCCGTGGAAAATGACTTTGTATCCTTGCTCATTCCAGTGTTGCAGCAGTTCATTTTGTCTTCTGGTTGGCGTCGTACCGGTCCAGACAAAAAGTGTTTGTCCGGGGAATAGCTCAGGACGTGGTGTTTCAATAGGTTCTGCAAGAATGGCGATATGCCACCCGGATTGCGATAAGCGCCAGGCCTCCAGCCATAAGCGGGTTCTGTCTTCAACATCCCAGGCCATCAGAATGGCATCTTTCCCTGACTTGCGACGCGTTTCCGACAGGAGTACCGCAACATATTCAATCAGCGCGCCGTCAAGCATACTGTTCATTATGCGAGAGGTATTATGATCAAGTATGAGCCGCTGACGTACAGGGAGATAGACTCGGTCAATCAACGCATCTACCGGATACGCGCGGCCAAGAGAGAGCATTTTGGCCCGCAGTTTCGGCGGATGCGCCATCCGCAGAATGCTCATCATCTCTTCCTGCAGCTGATTCCAGTCATCGTCAGTTTCACGGGTACTGGTTTCCAGTAATGCTTTAACTTTCCCAACAGGCGTACCATTGCTAATCCAACGTTTGATTTCTTCAATACGTTGAATATCCTCTTCATCAAAGAGTCGATGGCCGCCTTCACTTCGTTGAGGTTTGAGTAAACCGTAGCGTCGTTGCCATGCCCGAAGGGTCACAGGATTTATCCCGCAACGCTCTGCGACGTCGCCAATGCTGTAATAAGCCATAGTTCCCCCAACACGCCTGATTCTCCGTCACCGATATGCGGTTCCTGTCACTTTGTACAACATGCATCAAATTGTACAAAACATACAGAGCATTCTAGCAAAATTAAGATTTACTTTACTATCACGCGTGAGAATCTTACTGCATTCAACATCAAATAGCGGAGCGGGGTAACAAAAATTTTTCATAATGTCATTAAGTTACAGCTTACCCTAAGCGAGTTTATTTTTTCTCAGGCCATGCTACTGAAGGGGTACCATTCAGCAAGGCTGCTGCAAATAAGTTACCCTGGAAAAGCTCGATCCCGGCGGATTCAAGCCACATCCATTCTTCGGGTTTTTCAATGCCAACGGCGGAAAGTTGAATCTCAAGTGAAGTACAGCATTTAATGATCGCCTGAATGATAGCTTGCCTCGGGCCACTTTTATGGACATCAGCAATGAGTTCACGGCTTATCTTTATTCTGTCCGGCTGGAAACGAGACAGGAGCAATAGCCCGGCATAACCCGCGCCGAAATGATCAACTGCCACACAAATCCCCGATGCTTTAAGTGATTTTACCGCCTGTGCAAAAGCATCAAAGCGTGAGATGACTTCGCTCTCGGTAAATTCCACAATGATTTGTTCAGGGACCAGCCCATTTGCGGCTATTTCATGAATCAGAAAGTTAACAGCGTCGGGTCTGTTCACCAGCGTCATAGGTAACAGGTTGACTGACAACATTTTTTCACCAAGGTTCAGCGCGCTGGCCATGGCAAATGCCGTCTTTTTACTTTCCAGATCCGCTGTGTACATCTCTTCCGTGCTTAATTTGTCAAAGTACGCTGCCGGAGTTTCCCCATCTTTACCACGAATCAGCGCTTCCAGAGCGATAACGCGTTGTGAGAGAGGATCGATAATTGGTTGAAAGGCAAAGGTGTAGTCGGTATTTGACGCAAGCTCTGCTTTATTAAGGGTGGTACCACTATTATCGGTAATAAAATCCCAGAAATTGGCAGCAGGGATTTCGAAATAAGTCGATTTTTCTGTCGCCAGTACGAATGTCCGGAAAAACTGCAATGCCCGGTCATCATACGTGAGCTGGAATTTTGACGTTCCCTGATTCAGTACAGCTTGTAAGACCTCAGCCCGTTCATGTTTTTGTAAATCAAATAACTCCATCCCGACCTTCCCGAACCGGCGCGCTGGGGCATAATCGCACATCAGTTCGACAATATTGTAGTGCCGTGGGTCGTTACAAATACAACGATAAATCTCCTTCACCTGCTCCTCTGGGCCTTCAAGTAGTTGGAAAAAATGCCGACCGTTAAAGAGCAAGATCCCCGTAACATCAGATCGCCTGTTTTTCAGATTTGCGGCCACCACCATATCCTCAATCGCATAGAGGGGGGCGTCATCACGTAGATGGCTACGGTAAATAATGGTCGTGAGCATGGAAAGTCCGGGATTAAGGGATGAGGTGAGGACAGTATCAGACAAACGCGGTTATGTCCTGATTTTCAATACATTATTTTAACTGTAATTTTACATAATAAGGTTCAACAAAAATCGTAATTGCCCTGGTTCATAGAGGTTGTACAATGGGTGGAGATATCGTGTTTTTCTTTTTCTTCGTAACATATTGATAAATAAAATATAGCACTTTATGTTAAAATTTGCCTTATCTCGATGTACACATATTTGGTACAACTTTGCTACTGTTATAAAACTTAATACTCACCAGCATTTTGTTACAGGAGCAACATATGCAGCAGCACAGAGTTCTCACTGATTCCGCACACGCAATCTCTCGTTACTTTGCAAAAGCGCATCTTCCTACACAGCAGGAAACATTGGGAGAGATCGTCACTGAGATATTGAAAGATGGACGTAACCTGAGCCGAAAGTCACTCTGTGCCAAGCTTTTGAACCGTCTTGAAAAAGCATCTGGTGAGGACGAACAGAAGCATTACAATGCCCTAATCGGCCTGCTCTTCGAATAAAGGGACACCCTAAAACATATAAATGGGGAAAGTAGTGAAGTAGTTATGAAGAAAACTGACCATGAACGCTTGAAACACGAAATTACAGGTTTAGCAGTTATACAGATTTTGCGCATGAACACGGCAATATCACTACCCGCATTGATTAAGCAATTACGTCTTATGAAGGTGAGTGAAGCGGATGCCGGGCGTAGACATCTTATTGACAGCATAATTCATGATTTCACAGATTCTAATCCGGCAAGGATGAACCCCAAACCGGAAAGAACTGGTGATGAGAGTGTATTCAGTGGCAGTAAAAAGCCTAAATTACATTAGAGACCATTTTTCATACTATACAAGCGAGGTGACTATGCTTCAGGAAATGAATGTTCACAGAGCAATAGCAGATAAGGCTTTGTCGAGTTACTTCCGTAATGCCGGTGAGCTATTAGCAGATGAATCCGTTGTATTGGGACAGGCAGTAACAAATGTGATTTTAGCTGGTGATAATGTTAATAATAAAAATATCATTTTAAGCCTGATCGCTTCACTGGAATCGACAACCGATGTTGTTCAGGCTGATATCATCAGAAAAACACTGGAAATAGTTTTGCGCTATACCGCTGACGACGTCTAATAAAGTTATTTTATAATCATGAAGCTCCAGCATCCATAGTATGTGCTGAGTATTTGTATACTTTAAATTAAGACTACACATAGCATCTTCTCATTCTTAGACTGCATTATTATGGGCTTGATATGATTAATTCAATTCCGGAAAATTATATTTTCCAGTGCGCTTTATATAAGAATTTAGAGCGCAATGTGATGTTGAAAATGGGTTATGTCAGTGATGACATTCTTGTTCAGGCACTTAGTGTACAGCTGAAGAATGAGAAGAATGCTATATTAACCGATCTCTATATGCAGATTATGCGTCACCTTCAACCAGGTATTCGTTCTGAACCCCGTCAGATTAATTGTGATTTTTTAGAGGTCATAAATAATGAATACAGTTCAGGAACACGCCAGACATGCAGAATTGTGGATTGATGATGTCTATATCAGACAAGGCCTGGAGATTATTCTCGCTGATATAGAATATAAAGATAAGAACGTGCGTCTTGTTTTCTTTACGATTAACTACTTCAACACTGTCAAAAAGCAAAACTATGATCTCAGGACGCATCGGCTGGTGCTTCTGATTGATGGTCATCTGTATCAGTATCTCAATGAACTTTCGTTCTACAGGCTTCCTGTAGACAGTGGCGTAGCCTCAATCAAAAAATTTATCGCTGAAATTATCAGCATTGATACTGAACACGACCAGCAATCTGAAATAAATATCGTCCTGACTGAACGGGATAAATTTATCTTAACGCAATTAGGGGAAGGGCGGACTATTTCTGAAATTTCTGGCTTGCTTAACCTGCACTTAAAAACGATTTACCTGAGCAGGCAAAATCTGATCAAGAAACTTGGCTGTTCGGGGTTGATTGATTTTCAGGGAATACTGCAAACCCCAATATTCAGGAACTGGCTGAAACATGCCTGAGTAAAATACAGTGCGTGGATTTTTGGCATTTGGCATTCTCAATATGACGCGGTGTATGCGATTCCGTTCCGGTAGCCAAAATATCTGCTGCTGTTTGTCATATTCATCGCGCCCTCAGTTGAGTCGCTAAGGAAGGGTTACAAGCAAGTGCTCTTTGTGTTACTAAAAGAAGTATGACGGGAAGGTTCTTAGAGCCTGGACTCGGTACGTCCCTATGGGCTGAGGGATCCCCAGAAAATCCACATCAGTAAACCGGCACCATACGGCGCATCTTAAAGATTCTGGAGTAGCACAACCTGGGGATTCTCTATAAAATGTCCATTAACCTTGGCATAAATAATGAGAATGTTTAAAATGCAAGCTTCCGTTCCGTTGCGTTTACTGGAAGTAAACTCGTCACTGATTTGGCACTGGCCGTATTTGCAAAGTGTTATTACAGTGATGATACGGGATCAATTTAACGGGCTTATCATTAACCAACAGAACTTATTTTCTTTGTTAGTCTCTCCTTCAAAATATTGTCAGCATGGTCGTGAGAATCTGCTTCGTGAACATCAGGAGCATTTACTTTATTTGCAGCGTTTATGCCGGTATTGCCGTACTTCCGGCATTCGGGTGTGGCTGCAAGGAGAGGCGCTTCCCCGTGACGGTAAAATCCAGGAAAAATACCCTGAATATGCGCTAATTGATAACAGCAATGCGGACGAAATTTTCTGGAAAAATTTTTATCAGTACGATCTCTATGAGGCCTTGGATACATTGCCGGGTATTGATGGGGTAATTGTTAATCTTCCTAGACATCAGCCTTATAAAGCCAACTGGGTTTCAACACTCCCTTATCTCTATAAGACACTGCGTACCCTCGGAAAAAAAATGGTGTTACGTGACTATATGGAGGATGAAGCCGCCTCGTGGCAACTAGTTAATGCCTTGCAAGTATTACCTCAGGATGTGCGGGTCTCCATAAAGGCGGTTGCACAGGGATATCGCCCTGGATTTGTTAATAATCCGCTCCTGACTCAACTTGATGGCCGAATCAAGTGGATTGAGTTCGACATGTGGGGGCTGGAATATGGCTGGACGCTTCTTCCATGCTACCTGTTAGAGGAAATCCAGGGCCGGTTAAGCTGGGTAGAAAGCATGGTGGGCGAGGATCTGGAGGCCATAACGGGGCGGCTTAACTGGGAATGGATCTCCAACAGTTCGCTGATAAATTCAGTTAATTCTGTCAACTTGCACGGCCTGGCGATGTTTGGCCGCGAAATCTTTATGACGGAAAAACAGGCCTTTCACTGCTGGCTGACGGATATGCTTGAGCATAAAGTGGGGACGATTGAGGTGAACCTCTTCCACCAGCTGTACATCTGTAGCTATGAATGGATGAGAAAGACACCCTACATTCTGGGGCATGTTTTGCATCATTACAGCCAGGTGCCAGACAGCTACGCCCTGGCCGTAAAGCAGCTTCAGCTGCATGTGCGCAAATCCGATGATTATGCCCTGTCGACCCTGTTTCCGGTAAACGATCCCGATAGTGGACGTGAGCAATTCCAGCAGTTGGTATTGGAAAAAGAGCGGGCTCTTTTCCTTGCTCAGGATTCACGTAACCGGCTCTATCACATCATCCATTCTGTTGCGATGTCCAATGAGAAGAGGGAGCTGTTTAAGCGAGTCTGGGAACGCGTCCCTTGGTATACCGAAATGTTTAACCGCGTCTCACGCAGCGTTGCCATGAAAATGATGGTAGACAATTATGGTCATCAGAGCGGTATTTCTTTATTTGAATTAACGAAAGAAATTAATGAATTGCGTATTCTGGCAACACGACTTTCAGAATGGATGGATAGGGAAGAACAGCAGCAGCCCCATTATCTGGCGATGCTATTTGATCCTGCCAGGCTGATTAGCCTGGCAGACAGTCTGACTGAAAATGAATAGATTACGCGTCAGCGTTTTTAAGCTGTTGGTAAAAATCACGCAGGATATAAAAGGCTTTTTTACGCGTTACCTTGTCAGCGGTAATAAGGCCCTTGCAATTGAATCCCTTCTGATAGGGATTCTGACGTCGTTCTGTCCGGTAGTCATACAATAACCACGGGGTAAAACCTCGAATGTAATTGAGTTTTGGCAAATATTCGGTCTGCTTGCGATATACCTCCGCCATATAGTTTTCCGAGAACGGCCCTGACGTCGGTGCATTATCACCGATAACCCCTTCAGCCCCGGTTTCGGTAATAACGACGGGCTTAGAAGGTGATGAATTTTCTCCTAGTACAATCAGATCGTCGAAATTCTCTTCATACCAGCCGTAATACTCGTTAAGGCCGATAATATCGAGATGCTCCGCCAGGCGATCTTCAATCTTCATTTTGGCATGGTTAACAAGGCAGGCGGCAGAAATTAAACGGCTTGGATCGGCCTGACGAGCGGTGTCAACCAGCATGGTCATAAAGTCCAGCCGTTCGTCGGTATCCGCGTTTTCATTACCGACCGACCAGATAATCACGCTGGCACGGTTACGGTCGCGATAAATCAACTCCATCAACTGATTATGTGCATCGCGCTGGGTAGCCGGATTTTTAAAATCTATCGCCCAGTAGTTTGGGATCTCTTCCCAGAGCAATAAGCCGACTTCATCCGCTATGCGAGCCGCCATCTCATGATGTGGATAATGCGCCAGCCTCAGGTAGTTACAGTTAAGCTCTTTTGCATGGTGAAACCGGCGGCGGATATCTGCTTCACTGGTCATTTTTCCGGACAGAAGATCGTCTTCGTGACAGTTAACGCCGCGAAGATAGAGTGACTGGCCGTTCAGACGGATATCCGTCCCTACAACTTCTATTTGCCTGAAGCCGACACGATCGCACACGCAGTCACGTCCCAGCGATGCCATCACGCGATATAATTTGGGACGGTCAGGGGACCAGATCTGCGGCTCGGCAGACAGCTCTGCGTTCGCCACGCCGTTAATCACTGGAAGCGTGACGGCAATACCCAGCTCTGAGATCGTTAAGTTGACCTCCTTCGCCTCTCCTTCCACGGCAATTTTTACCGCGATCCGGTTATATTTACCATCAGGCACTAAATAGACAAACAAATCCCGGATATAGGATTGCGGGGTGCGATACAGTTCAATTTCACGGTATATCCCACCATAGTTAAACCAGTCGTTATTTCGTAAGGGTAAACGGTCGGTAGTACGCGTATTATTTACGCAGATCATCAGCACATTATTTCCCGGCTGAATTTCGGAGGTTAACTCAGCGCAAAATGGCGTGGAGCCACCATAATGGTTGCCAATAAAGTGATGGTTGAGGAACACTTTGCAATCGTAGTTAGCCGCGCCAATGCGCAAGAAAATACGTTCGCCCGCGTCCCGTTCGATATAATCGATTTCCCGGGTATACCAGGCGCTTCCCTCAAAGTAGAACCACTTTTCGTTCATCATCTGCCAGCATCCCGGAACCGGTACGGAATCGCCAGCAAAGGGATCGTAGTCGTAAGGATCGCGGCGCGTTTCTTGATCGCGTTTTTCCAAGAGATGCCACTTTTGCCTTAGCCCGGTGTCATGGAGATCCAGCGTAAAACGCCACTCGCCGCTCAGGCTTTCACCGTCACGCCCCCCGGTGAACAGCAGATTGGTGTGATTAAAATTCTGCGTATTGTACGGGGTGTCATATTGCTCGTTGTGTAAGCACTCTACGGCATTTTCAGCCAGGTTCGATTTTTCCAGCATGAGATATCCTTCCTAAATGAGGTGTTTCTGAAGGATAACGGTTCAAATTCAGACTCAGGACTGCTTCCTCAATCTCTGACGGAATCGAAAGTGGGAAAAAACCGTAAATGTGATGGATGTCGAAAATGGGCCGTATTTTCATGTGATCGACATCTCATTATAAATGTTGTCAAAGTGATCTCTGTCACATCAACACTTACGGGTAGCGATATTACTCACATAAATTCAGGGAGGAACTTCGGGGATCTCAATTCCATTTCTAACCCGTCACGGACTCTGACCCGGTCACTTACAATGGCGAAAAGTTAACAGTTATTTGTATTGGGTCTGTTTGGATACATTATCTTATCGTGATGGAGGAAATACGATGGGGCAGTTGCAAAGCGGTGTCAGTAATGAGGCAGTAAAGGCAGGATCGGCAACCAGTCGATATCGATGGACAATTTGCGCATTACTCTTTTTTTCCGTCACCATTAATAATCTCGACAGATCTATTTTAGGTTTGCTCGCGCCAATGCTCCAGAAGGATATTGGCTGGAATGAGATTGAGTACGGAAATATTGTTACCGCATTTCAGGCGGCCTATGCGGTAGGTTTATTACTGTGTGGACGTATTGTTGATGTCTATGGCGCCCGCCTGGTCTTGCCCATTGCACTCGCACTCTGGAGTTTCGCGGCGATGGCGCACGGCATGGTCGGTACGGTTGTTGGATTTATTTACGCACGCATCTTTCTTGGACTGGGTGAAAGCGCCAACTTCCCTTCAGCCGTGAAGGTAACCGCAGAATGGTTCCCCAAACGAGAGCGCGCATTCGCAACGGGCATATTTAACGCTGGTTCGAATGTCGGGAATGTGTTTGCGCCGGTCATTATTCCCTGGATAGCCTTACAGTGGGGCTGGCGTGAAGCCTTTATCGTGACGGGCGCGGTAGGGCTTATCTGGATTGCCTTCTGGCTACTGCTGTATGGAAAACCGGAGAAAGTTAAGAAAGTAAACAAAGAAGAATTGGCCTGGATCCATCAGGATGATGATGCAGAGACGGCAGCGCAAACCACGCAAAAAATAAGCTGGTTAGGGCTGCTAAAATATAAGCAAACCTGGGCATTCGCCGTCTGTAAATTCCTTACCGACCCTATTTTTTGGTTCTTCCTCTTCTGGATCCCGAAGTGGCTACACGACGCTCGCGATATTGATATGGCCCATATGGCGATGCCGCTGGTGCTCATCAATGTGCTGGCAACGCTTGGCGGTCTTGCCGGAGGCTATCTCCCGGCATGGATGGTTAACCGTGGAATAGCAGTAAATAAGGCGCGTAAGTTTACCTTATTATTATGCGCAATCTGTGTGCTCCCGATTTTATTGGTCTCTAACGTTTCTAATCTGTGGGTGGCGGTAACGTTAATTGGTATTGCTGTCGCGGCGCATCAGGGGTGGTCCGTCAATCTTTATACCAGCGTATCGGATATGTTTCCTAAACAAGCGGTGGGTGCTGTGGTCGGTATCGGCTGCCTGATAGGCTCGCTTGGCTCCATTCTCTTTACCCAAGCGACGGGACATATTTTGCAGGCAACGGGCAGCTACTGGTCTATTTTCCTGATGGGCGGATTTGCCTATCTGCTGGGTTTCCTGATTATGCACGTATTAATTCCAACCATGTCGGTTGCTAAATTTAAATAATATTGATCTCACAGGTACAAAAAATGTCATTAACCGATAATTTATTACAGGAACGTATTCTTGCGGCTAAAGATAAAAGTCTGCTTTGGTTAAAAAGCATGCAACTTCAGAACGCAACTCCGGGCATATTGCGTGTGAGCGAACGACACCAGGCTGAACAATGGCCGCAAATGCTTCTGCCTGGAACCTATGATGGTACGATGGCGCGCGCGTTATTAGGAGATGACATCCCGGAGAAAAAAGCGCTAGCGGACTGGATATTGCGCCATCAACGAGAGGACGGATATTTCGAGCTGCCGGGTTTAAACTGGAGCGAAACGTGGAAAGGCCCGGATGCCGATAAAACGCGCCAGTACATGCGTTTTCACGCGACGAATTACTGTATGGGGGCGCTGGAAGTGCTTGATCAGCTCAACAGGCTGGAACTGCCTTTTATAAAACCGTATCTCGATCCTCAGTATTTTTGGGCATGGCTGGCACAACGTGATATGCGCGATCCGTGGCTTGAAGGTAACAATATCGTCAATGTAGGCAGCTTCCTGCTGCTTGAAAAGCAACGCGATCCGAAGGGACCCGCGGCGCAGCGATTACAGGATATGATTTTCTGGCATAACCAGCAGAGTGAGCCCTTTTCCGGTTTTTGGGGACCCGGGCAGCAGTACAGCCAGGAGGCTCTGCTGTTTGCACTCTGCGGCGCCACACATAATTTGCACGTGTTCTATGCCCTTGACGAAGATATTCCTTATTTTAACCAGTCAATGAGCCGTTGTCTGGAGCAGCCCTTAGCCATCCGGAGCAGCTGTATTGATGTCGATATTATCGATATTCTGGCGCACGGCCATGCGCGCTGTCCGCATCGTCGTGATGAAATTGAACACTGGTTGCGCCGTATGCTGGTGGCATTACTGGATTTCCAGAATGCAGATGGAGGGTTCCCGGACACCCTGCTTGGTGAGCGCGGTTACGATGGATGGGTGAAGGGTTACAAAGAGCCGCAGGGCTACAGTAATACCTTCGCGACCTGGTTCCGCTGGATAGCGATTGCGATGATCGCCCAGGTATTATGGCCGCAATGGCAGAACTGGCGTTTCCGTAAAACGATTGGTATAGGGTATTTCAAAGCTCCGTCCCTGTAATTTTCTTTCCTATAGCTAAGTGTCTCTGGCCCATAGATAAATCATCCCGCAAGGGGCGTCTATGGGCACGTCATACTGTTACTGATAGATTTTAGTGTGAAAGTTGAAACTCTATGAAATGAAAAATCCACGCAATTGCGTGGATTTTATAGTGTTTTACCGTTGTCATGAGATTCAATGAAACCTCATGAGACGAGAAATTTTATTCAGACGTTGAACAGGAAGTTCATCACATCGCCATCTTTCACGATGTAATCTTTCCCTTCCGCACGCATCTTACCGGCTTCTTTCGCGCCTTGCTCACCTTTGTAGGTGATGAAGTCTTCAAACGCGATAGTCTGTGCACGGATGAATCCCTTCTCGAAATCGGTGTGGATTTTACCTGCCGCCTGCGGAGCGGTAGCGCCGACAGGGATGGTCCATGCACGTACTTCTTTCACGCCCGCGGTGAAGTAGGTCTGCAGATTCAGCAGCTCATAGCCTGCGCGGATCACGCGGTTCAGCCCCGGCTCTTCCAGACCCAGCTCGGCCATGAACTCTTCACGGTCGGCGTCGTCCAGCTCAGCGATGTCGGCTTCAACAGCGGCGCAAACAGCTACCACCACGGAACCTTCGGCAGCGGCGATTTCACGCACCTTGTCGAGGTACGGGTTATTTTCAAAACCGTCTTCGTTGACGTTGGCGATATACATGGTCGGCTTCAGCGTCAGGAAGCTCAGGTATTTGATGGCCGCTTTATCTTCGTCAGTCAGATTTTTCAACGCGCGCAGCATGCCAGCGTTTTCCAACTGTGGCAGACATTTTTCCAGGGCAGCCAGTTCTGCTTTAGCGTCTTTGTCGCCGCCTTTGGCTTTCTTCTGTACGCGGTGAATAGCGCGTTCACAGGTATCCAGATCGGACAGCGCCAGTTCGGTATTGATAACATCGATATCGTCAGCCGGATCCACTTTGTTATTAACGTGGATGATGTTGTCGTTTTCGAAGCAGCGCACCACGTGGCCGATCGCTTCGGTCTCGCGGATGTTAGTCAGGAACTGGTTACCCAGGCCTTCACCTTTGGAGGCGCCTTTTACCAGGCCCGCGATATCAACGAATTCCATCGTGGTCGGCAGGATACGCTGCGGTTTGACGATTTCGGCCAGCTGATCCAGACGCGGATCGGGCATCGGGACAACACCCGTGTTCGGCTCGATAGTACAGAACGGGAAGTTTGCCGCTTCAATACCCGCTTTTGTGAGCGCGTTGAACAGGGTGGATTTGCCTACGTTTGGCAAACCGACGATACCGCATTTGAATCCCATGTTTAAATCACCTTAATCTTTTGATATTCAATCTGTTATAGAAAACAGATTGTAGAAAAGTAAATAACTCTGCCTATTATACACAGCACGCGAGCAAAATGCCGCACATCGCTGCTTATTGCGCTTTAAAGGTATGTAACCGGCTCGTTGCTTTAGTCAGGCCATCTTTGAACAAAATCTCGGTACAACGGGCCGCTTCGTCAATCGCTTCATCAATTAACTTCTGTTCAGAAACAGGTGGTTTGCCTAAAACAAACCCGACAACTTTGTTTTTATCGCCCGGATGGCCAATTCCAACGCGTAAACGATGAAAGTTAGGGTTATTGCCTAACTTGCTGATGATGTCCTTCAGGCCATTATGTCCGCCATGACCACCGCCAAGCTTAAATTTGGCAACACCTGGCGGCAGGTCTAGTTCGTCATGTGCAACTAAAATTTCATCGGGATTGATGCGATAAAAACTAGCCATCGCGCCAACGGCCTTGCCGCTCAGATTCATAAATGTGGTCGGCACCAGCAGGCGGACATCTTCGCCTTCTAGCGTAACCCTGGAGGTGTAGCCGAAGAATTTCGGCTCATCGCGCAGGGGAGCGCGTAATCTCTCTGCCAGTAGATCAACATACCATGCGCCGGCGTTGTGCCGCGTTGCCGCATACTCTGCGCCGGGGTTCGCCAGACCGACAATCAATTTAATCGTCACGTGTTTTGTCCTGAGTGTATCTATAAACGACGGGTAGTTTACTGTCTGGCGCTGCGCTTGACAAAAAACAGCATGCTTATCCTCGAAAATCGAATAATTGCGAAACTGGACTATTAGAAATTGAGTGTGTTCAGTAGCTTATTTGTAAAGTTTTGTTGCGCGGGTGTTTGTAATTGTGATCGCTCCCGCACTTGCGAACGGCAGTGTTGTCTATACTTTACACATAAGGATTAGGGGTATTCCCTGTAACAACCCAAAGTTCCGGAGGTGACACATGAAACGCAAAAACGCTTCGTTACTCGGTAACGTGCTCATGGCTTTAGGGTTGGTGGTGATGGTGGGTGGTGTTGGTTACTCTATTTTAAACCAACTGCCGCAATTTAATTTGCCACAGTTTTTCGCGCATGGTGCTGTGCTCAGTATTTTTGTCGGCGGTGTTCTCTGGTTAGCGGGGGCCAGAGTCGGCGGGCACGAACAAATTAGTGACCGTTACTGGTGGGTACGTCATTATGACAAACGCTGCCGTCGCGGTGATACCAATCATCGTCACAACTAAATAGTCTCTCCGCTGCGAGTGCCACTGTTTGCAGGCAGAGTCCTGGTTGAAAACCAGTCCTCTGCTTGTTCACGCATATCCCGGATAAAATGCACTCATCATTGCTGCGCAATTGAAGAGGCGTTATTCGAATAATCGATAATGTAACGCCTTAACCACGCTATCCGCCGCGTCAGCCGGTAACAGAATGCACAGGTTATCGTTTGACGCCCCATGGCAAATCATGCGAACCGTATGCTCTTCGAGCCAGGCAAAAACATCTTTGCAAACTCCCGCAGCCTGGGTAAGTTTATTGCCCACCAAAGTGACTAATGCCAGTCCGGTTTCCACTTCCACCCGACAGTGGGATGACAATGCGGTAAACAATGCTGTGGTTAGTATATGGTCCTCACCCGATGTCGCATGAGTGGCGTCCAGCGCCAGCGCAATACAATTTTCTGATGTCGTGACCAAATCCACTGCTACCGCATGGTGGGATAAAATGGCAAATACCTGCGCCAGAAAAGCACAGGGCGGTTGTGTCTGCAAACTGTGTAATCGTAATAGCGTCTGTTTACGGCGCACGGCGAGTGCCCGATAACGTGGTGGATTATCGGTGGTGTTGTGCACCAGCGTACCACCGGCGGCCGTATCTTTACTTGAGCCAACAAAGACCGGAATGCTTTTCCGCATTGCCGGGAGCAGTGTAGCCGGGTGAAGAACCTTCGCACCGTAGGCGGCCATATCGCTGGCCTCGGAAAATGAGATATGGTCGATCCGTTTGGCCCGTGGCGCAATGCGCGGATCGGTGGTGTAGATCCCGGCAACGTCGGTCCAGATGTCCACGCGTGCGGCGTGCAGTGCTTCACCAAGTAGCGTGGCGGTGTAATCACTCCCGCCGCGTCCCAGCGTCGTGGTATGTCCGCCTGCATCGCGACCAATAAATCCCTGGGTAACCATAATAGCCTGCTCAAGACGCGGGCGCAGATGAGTCTCCACCTGGTGGTGCAGGGTGCTGAGATCCGGTTCAGCGCAGCCGTAGTTCGAGTTGGTACGCATCACGCTGCGGGCGTCAAACCACCCGGCTTCGGCGTGTCGTTCACGTAATACTTCAGTAAACAGCAAAGAGGACATCAGTTCGCCGTGGCTGACTAACTCATCGCTTAGCGCATCGGATGGTGAAACCGTCGCCGTTTCTGCAAGGCGGCGTATATTGTTGAGAAGATTATCGATTTCCGTGCTGATAACGGACGGCTGCTTCAGGCGGGAAATAATGTTGTATTGGATGGCGCGTAACGTCTCAAGCTTATCTAATCGTTGATGCGTTTCCAGACCTTCAGAAAGCTCGACCAGTAAGTTTGTCACGCCTGCTGAAGCAGACAGAACGACTAAACGGACATCTTGATCAGCAAGAACAATGCTGGCGCTGCGGTTCATCGCATCAAAATCAGCGACGCTGGTGCCGCCAAATTTGGCAACGACGGATGGTGGATAAATGCGAGTCATAACAATCTCATATCAGGGCGCCATAAAAGTATGGCTAGAAAATTTTCATTCTCGGCATAAGGGAACGACGTTCGCCTTACGAAATGTCCGCCCGCGAACATTTCTGCTGACAACCCAGGGAATTCCTGTTGTCGATAACGCGTGTCGCCTGTACGCGTTACCGGGTGCTGCGCATTAAATTTATCTACATAGCCTGTAAATAAGCGCGCCATACTAAGTGATTTATATTTAGGGATCGACTTTTTTATTCGATTTATCGAAAAATAAGTGAAAAATCATGTCGTAAAGAAAAAACGCGCACATTATTAATAGTAAAAACATGTAAAAAAATAATAAAAACATGAAAACCTCATGGTTTCTATTACATCGTACAGGTTGCAACTGGCTACAGCATTGTAAAATAAATAGCTATATTTGTTTATGATTTCGTAATGCGGGATGTGCTTTATGCTTTGAATTTTAAGGTAAAAATGCTCATTTAAGGCGACGTAAAATAAATGATTGAGTCCAGTGCTAAAACAACATATATTAGCCGCGCTTTTTTACAGGTAATCCTTATAACCATTTATTCAATCAGGCGTTAATCTACACCTGGTTGTAGGAGTGATATGATGACGGATAAAGTCCGTATTGATACTTTAAGTGCTAATTCATTACCGCAGAGCAATGATACCTTTTTAGCAAGACAGGCTGAGTTTGAATCTAATGTCCGCAGCTATCCACGTAAACTGCCATTAGCGATTGCCAAAGCGCAGGGCGTCTGGATTACTGACGTAGAAAATAATCAATATCTTGATTGTCTTGCAGGTGCCGGTACCCTGGCGCTCGGTCACAATCATCCTGAAGTGCTCCAGAGCATTCAAAGTGTCATCACAAGCGGCTTACCGTTACATACGCTTGATCTTACCACGCCGTTAAAAGATGAATTTTCATCTTATTTACTGTCTTTATTGCCGGGCCAGGGCAAAGAGTATTGCCTGCAGTTCACCGGGCCGTCTGGCGCAGATGCCGTTGAAGCGGCGCTGAAGCTGGCGAAGAAAGTGACCGGCCGTTCCAGCATTATCAGCTTCTCCGGCGGCTACCATGGGATGACCCACGGCGCGCTGTCCGTGACTGGTAACCTGTCGCCGAAAGAAGCCGTCAGCAACATGATGGCGGAAGTGCAGTTTATGCCGTATCCGCATCAGTACCGCTGCCCGCTGGGTATTGGCGGTGAAGCTGGCGTGAAAGCATTAACTTACTACTTCGAAAACCTGATCAACGACGTTGAAAGCGGCGTGCGTAAACCGGCTGCGGTGATCCTCGAAGCCGTGCAGGGCGAGGGCGGCGTGAACCCGGCGCCGGTCGAATGGTTACAGCGTATTCGTAAAGTGACTCAGGAACACGGCATTCTGCTGATCATCGATGAAGTTCAGGCTGGCTTCGCGCGTACCGGTAAGCTGTTCGCCTTCGAACACGCCGGTATTGAGCCAGACATCATCGTGATGTCCAAAGCGGTTGGCGGCGGTCTGCCGCTGGCGGTACTGGGCATTAAAAAGCAGTTCGATGCGTGGGCTCCGGGCCACCATACCGGTACCTTCCGCGGCAACCAGCTGGCGATGGCCACCGGTCTGACAACACTGAAAATCCTCAAAGACGACAAGATTGCCGATAAAGTTGCCGCTCAGGGCGAGTGGCTGAAAGGCAAACTGACCGACCTGCAGAAACGCTATCCGGTGATTGGCCAGGTACGCGGTCTGGGTCTGATGATCGGTATTGAAATTGTTAAGCCGAACGAAGCGCAGGATCACATGGGCTGCTACCCGGCCGATGGCGAGCTGTCCGCGCTGCTGCAGAAAAAATGCTTCGAAAACGGGCTGATTCTGGAGCGTGGCGGCCGTAACGGTTGCGTACTGCGCCTGCTGCCGTCTCTGCTGATCACTAACGCTGAGCTGGAAGTGTTCCTCGATAAATTCGAAAACGCCCTGCTGGGTGCTGGCGTGAAGCCGGTTTAAACGGAGTTGGAGCGAATGTCAGACGTAAACCCGATTCTGTCCGGCTCGGCGCAGAGCATTGCCGCCTATCAGGACGCTATCGAGCAGAGTACGCAAGCGGTCGTTGAATGGTTGAAGCAGCCTGAGATGTATCAGGGCAAAACCGTTGAACAGCTGCGCGAACGTATCAACCTGAATTTTACGTCTCAGGGCCTGGGCAACCAGGCCGCTATTGAGCGTGCGGTTGAATACTTTCTCAAAGACAGCCTGTTGGTTCACCATGCGCAGTGCGTGGCGCACCTGCACTGCCCAAGCCTGGTGATTAGCCAGGCGGCGGAAGTGCTGATCAACGCCACCAACCAGAGCATGGACTCCTGGGACCAGAGCCCATCCGCGACCATCATTGAGATCAAACTGATTGAATGGCTGCGTGAGCAGGTAGGTTATGCGGCGGGCGACGCGGGCGTGTTCACCAGCGGCGGCACCCAGAGTAACCTGATGGGGCTGATGCTGGCGCGCGACGCGTTCTTTGCTCGCCAGGGACACTCCATTCAGCAGAATGGTCTGACCGGCGACCTGAGCAAAATCAAAGTGTTTTGCTCTGAAAGCGCACACTTCTCCGTACAGAAAAACATGGCATTGATGGGGCTGGGCTACCGTTCCGTTACTCAGGTGAAGACCGATGCGTTCTCACGCATGGACCTGGCTGACCTGAAAGCCAAGCTGGCCCAGGCGCAAGCCAACGGCGAGCAGGTGATGGCGATTGTCGCCACGGCCGGCACCACCGACGCAGGCGCTATCGATCCGTTAGCGGATATTGCGGCGCTGGCGGCAGAGCACCAGATCTGGATGCACGTGGATGCGGCATGGGGCGGGGCGTTACTGCTGTCTGAGAAGTATCGTCACTTCCTGAACGGTCTCGAACTGGCGGATTCCGTAACCCTGGACTTCCACAAACAGTTCTTCCAGACCATCAGCTGCGGCGCGTTCCTGTTAAAAGACGCGCGTCACTATGAGCTGATGCGCTATCAGGCGGCGTACCTGAACTCTGATTTCGATGAAGAACACGGCGTACCGAACCTGGTATCGAAGTCGCTGCAGACCACGCGTCGTTTTGACGCACTGAAGCTGTGGATGGGCCTCGAAGCGCTGGGCAAAAAGCAGTATGCCGAAATCATTGATAACGGCGTGACGCTGGCGCGCGATGTGGCTGTGTTTGTGAAAACGCAGCCGCATCTGGAACTGGTGATGGAGCCGCAGCTGGCAAGCGTGCTGTTCCGCTTCCGTCCGCAAAGCGATGACATTGCGTTCATTGCGCTGCTCAACCAGCGTATTGGCGACGTGCTGCTGGCTTCCGGTAGCGCCAACGTCGGCGTCACCGAAGCTGATGGCGTCACCTGCCTGAAGCTGACGCTGCTGAATCCAACGGTGTGCCTGGAGGATGTGAAAGTCCTGCTGGCGAGCGTGAAGGCGACGGCTGAGCAACTGCTGAAAGCGTAAGCAATAAATAAGCTTGATATAAAAATGGCTCCCACTCACGGGAGCCATTTTTTTGCCTGTCATGTGTAGCCCGGGGCGCTTCGCCGGGTCGGGCTGGGCGTCAGCTGATGTCCGCCAGTGCGGCGTCTTTATTCGGGAAGAACGTCAGGCGTCCTGGAATAGGCTGAATACCCGCGCGGGCCATAGTACGTAGCGGCTGGAACTCCAGGTTACTGATACGTAATTCGCAACCTTCCGGCAGACGTTTAACAAAGCGCTGGAAGGCATCCAGACCACCGGCATCCAGCACCGGGACTGCGTCCCACTTCAATACCACAATGCGTTTACCCGCAATGCGCGACTCGAGATCGGTAAATAATCCCTCCGCCGCGGCAAAGAACAGCGGGCCGATGACGCGTAGCACCAGAACATCGTCTGCTACATCAACGTTGACTGGCGCCAGCCGCGTCATGCGCGCAATTCGACGCATAAACAGCAGAGAGGCGAGAACGATCCCGACGCTGATGGCGATAACCATGTCGAACAGCACCGTCAGCGACATACACATCAGCATGACGATGATGTCGTCTTTTGGCGCATGACGCAGCAGATCCACCACTTTGTGGGCTTCACTCATGTTCCATGCCACCATCAGCAGCAGTGCGGCCATGGCGGAAAGCGGTAGCCAGGAAAGCAGCGGCGCTAAAACCAATAGCGCCAGGATCACCAGAATCGCGTGGATGACCGCAGAAATGGGTGAGGTTGCCCCGGCGCGGACGTTGGCCGCAGAACGGGCAATTGCCGCCGTGGCGGTGATACCACCAAAGAACGGCGCAACAATGTTACCCAGCCCCTGACCAATCAGCTCGCTGTTGGCTTTATGCTTGGTGCCGGTCATGCCGTCGAGGACGACGGCGCACAGCAGAGATTCAATTGCCCCCAGCATCGCCATTGAGAAGGCTGCCGGTAACAGCGCCTGTAACGAACTCCAGCTCAGGGTAAAGTTTGACTCGGGCATATTCCACGGTAATACCAGTTGCGGCAGCAACTGCGGGATACCGTTACCCTGTGAGCCGTCAGCCAGAATGTAGTGGAACTGGGAACCGATGGTCGCAACGTGACCACCGGTCAGGTTCACAATCCCCATTACCGCACAGCCTGCCAGCAGTGCAGGAAGGTGGCCCGGTAGTCGGATCCCCAAACGAGGCCAGAAAATCAGGATCCCCAGCGTTACAACGCCAATGGCGGCATCGCCGAAGTTGATGGTCGGCAAGGCCATAAACAGCGCACCAACTTTTTGCAGGTAGTGCTCCGGTACATGGGCCATTTGCAGGCCAAGGAAATCTTTAATCTGCATGGTACCGATGGTGATACCAATACCCGACGTAAAGCCTAACGTAACCGACACGGGAATATATTCGATCAGGCGACCAAAGCGGGCGAGGCCGAAAAGGATCAGAAATATCCCGGACATGAGCGTGGCAACCAGCAGGCCTGCCAGCCCAAACTGTTGCGAGACCGGATACAGGATCACCACGAAAGCGGCGGTTGGGCCAGAGACGCTAAAGCGCGACCCCCCGGTGAGGGCGATAACAATCCCAGCGACGGCGGAGGTATACAGACCGTACTGCGGCGCAACGCCACTCCCTATTGCCAGGGCCATTGCCAGCGGAATGGCAATGATCCCCACGGTTATCCCGGCGATCAGGTCACGGGTAAAGCGAGAAGCGGTATATTTTTCTTTCCAACAAGCGTCGATGAGGGCGCGGAAAGGCATCACATGTGAGGAAAATAATCTGTTCACAATAATGTTTCATCCATGAGCGCATCATCTGTCAACTAAATGGCAGGTGAAGTAGGCAAAAGTCATACAAATAAGTATTACAGATAAAAAAACCCGCCGCAGCGGGTTTTTGAGCCGGGCTCGATTAATGCTCGAACATAGCAGAGATGGATTCTTCGTTGCTGATACGACGAATCGCTTCGGCCAGCATACCCGACAGGGTCAATGTACGCACGTTTGGCAGCGCTTTGATTTCGTCAGTCAGTGGAATAGTGTCACAGACAACGACTTCATCAATCACTGAGTTGCGCAGGTTGTTTGCCGCATTACCTGAGAAGATCGGGTGGGTTGCGTAAGCAAATACGCGTTTTGCACCACGTTCTTTCAGTGCTTCTGCTGCTTTACACAGCGTACCGCCGGTATCGATCATGTCATCAACCAGCACGCAGTCACGACCTGCAACGTCACCAATGATGTGCATCACCTGAGAAACGTTCGCACGCGGACGACGTTTGTCGATGATAGCCATATCGGTATCGTTCAGCAGTTTAGCGATAGCACGGGCACGCACGACGCCACCGATGTCCGGAGAAACCACGATCGGGTTGTCCAGGTTCAGTTGCAGCATGTCTTCTAACAGGATCGGGCTACCGAATACGTTATCAACCGGTACGTCAAAGAAGCCCTGGATCTGTTCAGCATGCAGGTCAACGGTGAGGACGCGGTCAACGCCAACGCTGGACAGGAAATCAGCGACGACTTTAGCGGTAATCGGTACACGAGCGGAACGTACGCGACGATCCTGACGTGCATAGCCGAAGTAAGGAATAACGGCGGTGATACGGCCTGCGGAAGCACGGCGCAGCGCATCAACCATAACGACCAATTCCATCAGGTTGTCGTTAGTAGGGGCACAAGTGGACTGGATGATGAAAATATCACCACCGCGTACATTTTCATTAATTTGTACGCTGACTTCGCCGTCGCTAAAGCGACCTACAGCGGCGTCGCCGAGTGAAGTGTACAGGCGGTTGGCAATACGTTGTGCTAGTTCCGGGGTGGCGTTACCAGCAAAAAGCTTCATATCAGGCACGAGAAGAACCTCAGGCATGCGTCCATTGGTGGAAAGAATCTGCCGAAAACTGTGCGGGCCAGGCAGTATCCTCTCCATGCGGTGTATTAAAGAGCGCGATGCAACGTCTGGAACAGGGTGACGTTGTCACCGCAACTCAGCTTGCCCGGTTTACTCTTCATCCTTCGGGTTTCATGTGCGTTGGCGTTAATTCCTCACACCAGCACATACTGTTGTATGCGCCAGGTGTTCCGTCATCTCGCCATCTTCCTGAAACCCGAATGATTT
Organism: Citrobacter sp. wls714; assembly: GCF_005281025.1. Taxonomy (NCBI): domain Bacteria; kingdom Pseudomonadati; phylum Pseudomonadota; class Gammaproteobacteria; order Enterobacterales; family Enterobacteriaceae; genus Citrobacter; species Citrobacter sp. wls714. The sequence continues at coordinate 45,788 of NZ_SZWZ01000046.1, forward strand.
AGAGTAACGCTCTATGCAAAGGGGAGAGGTTGACGCCTTTCGCCACAAAGCCTTTGAGCCATTCCGGGGCTTGCTCAAGCACCTGGCGAGCACGAGACTCTGTGTCAAATTCAGCAAAGACACAAGCCCCTGTACCAGTCAGGCGCGACGGCGCGTATTCTAACAGCCAGGAAAGCGCCGCATCAACCTCGCGAAAACGTTTTCTTGCGATAACCTCGCAATCATTGCCGAATTCACATTTTAGTAACGTTTTTATTGACCTTTTTGGCGTGTTACGCGGGAGGTCAGGATCGTTAAAAATGACCGGCGTTGGAATACTGACTCCCGGATGAGCGACCAGATACCATTTTTCAGGTGGATCGACCGGCGTCAGAATTTCTCCCACGCCTTCGGCAAAAGCCGCGTGGCCGCGCACGAACACGGGAACATCCGCCCCCAGCGTCAAGCCGATTGCCGCCAGTTCATCAACCGAAAGCCCACTCTGCCAGAGATGATTCAACGCCACCAGAACGGTGGCCGCATTTGACGAACCGCCGCCCAGGCCGCCACCCATAGGCAGACGCTTTTCGATACTGATGTCCGCGCCGCTTCCTGCGGGCAGGCGATCGCTTGTCGACGCTGTCTTCATCAGCAAACGCGCCGCGCGCACGATCAGGTTATCTTCATGCGCAACGCCTTCCACCGGGGTTAGGAGGTGTATTTCGCCATCGTGGCGCAGATTGATGCCAATCTCGTCGCCATAGTCGAGAAACTGGAATAACGTCTGTAGCGTGTGGTAACCGTCCGCACGCTGCCCGGTGATATATAAAAACAGATTCAGTTTTGCCGGAGAGGGCCAATGGCTCATCATTTCACAATCCAGTTATCCATTTTCAGCTTAATACGCTGGGAGCCGTCGGACAGCTCCATGTTGGCTGGCATCGCAGGCTGCGTTTTGCTGTCGTAGGCGCTATAGACCACTTTCCAGTTTTTACCGTCTTTGCTGTAGTTCACTTCACTCAGTCGATATTGGTCGTCGAGCTTGTAATCGGTGGCGTCACCCGGCAGGCCAAGGATCCACTGGCGCAGGCTATTCAACGGAATAGGCATGCCAGTCAGTTTACCAATCATCTCTTCGGCGTCGTCGGCGGTGTAGTGCTTGCCTTTGTTATCGACAAGCTCAACGTTGCCCGGCTGCGCATTGAGTTCCAGTTCCGTGCTGCCCAGCGGGTTAGTCAGCAGTAGACGATAGCGATCCTGTCCGGTTTGCTGCCAGAAAAAGCGGGCATACACTTTCTGTTGATCGGAGATATAAGCGAACGCACCGCGCGTCTGATATTGGTTCAGGGCGCGTACTTCCTGCTGGTGCTGGCGCCACTGCGGGGAATCGGGGCTTTTGCCGGGACCTTTCGGTGCGTTGAGGGTACAGGCACTAAGAACCAGGGCTGCAAGGGGCAGCAGGCGAATCAGGCGAAAATCAGGCAGGGTCATAATGATGACAAATCCTTGAGATACGTTGCAGTTATAACTCTCAATGCTAGCGCCACCATCTGACATCGTCTACGTTCAAGTTATCTTAAATCGCTTAAATTTGTGCGCTAAGCTATTACTCCAAAAGGGGGCAGTCTCTTTTATTGACGGCACGCATCCTGTATGATGCACCCAGTCTAACCTTATCAACGCTGGTACTATTCCCGCTCACATGACCCTTTTAGCGCTTGGTATTAACCATAAAACGGCACCTGTATCGCTGCGAGAACGCGTAACGTTTTCGCCGGATACGCTCGATCAGGCGCTGGACAGCCTGCAAGCGCTGCCAATGGTGCAGGGCGGGGTAGTGCTGTCGACGTGTAACCGCACAGAGATTTACCTCAGCGTGGAAGAGCAGGACAACCTGCAAGAAGCACTGATTCGCTGGTTGTGTGAATACCATAACCTTAATGAAGAAGACCTGCGCAATAGCCTGTACTGGCATCAGGACAATGACGCCGTCAGCCATCTGATGCGCGTTGCCAGTGGTCTGGATTCGCTGGTGCTCGGCGAGCCGCAGATTTTGGGACAGGTTAAAAAAGCCTTTGCGGATTCGCAGAAAGGCCACCAGAACGCCAGTGCGCTGGAGCGCATGTTCCAGAAATCGTTCTCTGTCGCTAAACGTGTCCGTACCGAAACTGATATCGGCGCCAGCGCTGTTTCCGTGGCTTTTGCCGCTTGTACGCTGGCGCGGCAGATCTTTGAATCGCTCTCCACGGTAACCGTGCTGTTAGTCGGCGCAGGCGAGACCATCGAATTGGTCGCGCGTCATTTGCGCGAACACAAAGTGAAGAAGATGATCATCGCTAACCGTACGCGTGAACGCGCGCAGGTGCTGGCGGATGAAGTCGGCGCTGAAGTGATTTCATTGAGCGATATCGATGCCCGCTTGCAGGATGCCGATATCATTATCAGTTCAACCGCCAGTCCGCTGCCGATTATCGGTAAAGGAATGGTAGAGCGTGCGCTTAAAAACCGTCGTAACCAGCCTATGCTGCTGGTGGATATCGCCGTACCGCGCGATGTCGAGCCGGAAGTGGGCAAATTGTCCAACGCCTACTTGTACAGCGTTGACGATCTGCAAAGCATCATTTCGCATAACCTGGCCCAGCGCAAAGCGGCGGCCGTGGAAGCCGAAACGATCGTGGCGCAGGAAACCAGCGAGTTTATGGCCTGGCTGCGTGCCCAGGGCGCAAGTGACACTATCCGCGAGTATCGCAGTCAGTCAGAACAGATCCGTGATGAACTGACCGCCAAAGCGTTGGCCGCTCTTCAACAGGGCGGTGATGCGCAAGCCATTATGCATGATCTGGCCTGGAAACTGACTAACCGTCTGATCCACGCACCAACCAAATCACTTCAACAGGCCGCCCGTGACGGGGATAGTGAACGCCTGAATATTCTGCGCGACAGCCTCGGGCTGGAGTAGCAACACACCAATCTTATTTTTTACAGGGTGCATTTACGCCTATGAAGCCTTCTATCGTTGCCAAACTGGAAGCCCTGCATGAACGTCATGAAGAAGTTCAGGCGCTGCTCGGCGATGCGGGTACTATCGCAGACCAGGACCGCTTTCGTGCACTGTCGCGCGAATATGCGCAATTAAGCGATGTATCGCGCTGTTTTACGGACTGGCAACAGGTTCAGGAAGATATCGAGACAGCTCAGATGATGCTCGACGATCCTGAAATGCGTGAAATGGCGCAGGATGAACTGCGCGAAGCAAAAGAGAAATGTGAACAGTTGGAACAACATCTGCAGGTTCTGCTGTTACCGAAAGATCCTGATGACGAACGTAACGCCTTCCTTGAAGTGCGGGCGGGAACCGGCGGTGATGAAGCCGCGTTATTTGCTGGCGATCTGTTCCGTATGTACAGTCGTTACGCTGAATCGCGCCGCTGGCGGGTTGAGATCATGAGCGCCAGCGAAGGCGAGCATGGCGGTTTTAAAGAAGTTATTGCCAAGATCAGCGGCGAAGGCGTTTACGGCCGACTGAAATTTGAGTCCGGTGGTCATCGCGTGCAGCGCGTACCGGCGACGGAATCACAGGGCCGTATTCATACCTCCGCCTGTACGGTCGCGGTTATGCCGGAGCTGCCGGATGCTGAACTGCCGGACATCAACCCGGCCGATCTGCGTATTGATACCTTCCGCTCATCTGGCGCAGGGGGGCAGCACGTTAACACCACCGACTCCGCAATCCGTATTACCCACTTGCCAACCGGCATCGTGGTGGAATGTCAGGACGAACGTTCACAGCATAAAAACAAAGCGAAAGCGATGTCGGTGCTGGGGGCGCGCATTCGTGCGGCCGAAGTGGCAAGGCGTCAACAGGCGGAAGCCTCTGAGCGTCGCAACCTGCTGGGCAGCGGCGATCGCAGCGATCGCAACCGCACATACAACTTCCCGCAGGGGCGCGTGACCGATCACCGCATTAACCTGACGCTCTACCGTCTGGATGAAGCGATGGAAGGTAAACTGGATATGCTCATTGAGCCAATTGTCCAGGAATACCAGGCCGATCAACTGGCGGCGTTGTCCGAGCAGGATTAATGGACTATCAGCACTGGCTGCGTGAAGCGATAAGCCAATTACAGGCAAGCGAAAGCCCGCGCCGTGACGCCGAGATTTTACTCGAGTTCGTTACCGGCAAGGGGCGCACCTTTATTCTGGCTTTCGGTGAAACGCTGTTAACCGAGACGCAGCGTCAGCAGCTCAATACGTTACTGGAGCGGCGTCAGCGGGGCGAACCCGTGGCGCACTTAACCGGCGTGCGCGAGTTCTGGTCGCTGCCGCTGTTTGTATCTCCAGCCACGCTGATTCCGCGTCCGGATACCGAGTGTCTGGTGGAGCAGGCGCTGGCTCGCCTGCCATCCTCTGCATGTCGCATTCTCGATCTGGGAACCGGTACGGGCGCGATTGCGCTGGCGCTGGCAACCGAGCGTCCGGATTGCACCGTGACGGCGGTTGATCGGATGCCGGATGCTGTGGCGCTGGCTATGCGCAATACACAGCACCTGGCTATCGACAATGTTAACGTGCTGCAAAGCGACTGGTTTAGCGCTTTGCAGGGGCAGCAGTTTGACATGATTGTCAGCAATCCGCCGTACATCGACGAACAGGATCCGCATTTGGCACAGGGCGATGTGCGCTTTGAGCCGCTGTCGGCGCTGGTGGCGGGCGATCAGGGGCTGGCGGATATCGTCCATATTATTGACCAGTCTCAGCACGTGTTAACGCCCGGCGGCTATCTTTTGCTGGAACATGGCTGGCAGCAGGGCGAGGCCGTGCGCGATGCCTTTACTCGCGCGGGTTATCTGGCGGTTGAAACCTGCCGTGATTACGGCGGTAACGAGCGAATTACGCTTGGACGCCTCCCATCATGAGTACCATCAGTCTGTTACTCAACGTTCATCTCATCAGCATTGCGCTTTCTGTTAGTCTGCTGACGCTGCGTTTTTGGTGGCGTTACACCGACGCGCGTCTAGCCCGTGCCCGCTGGACGCGCATTGTGCCGCCGGTGGTGGATACCGTTTTATTACTCAGCGGTGTAGCGTTAATGGTGAAAACGCACATCCTGCCATTCACCGAACAAGGGACATGGCTGACTGAAAAGCTGTTTGGGGTTATCATTTACATCGTTTTGGGTTTTATTGCGCTCGATTACCGTCGGGCGCGCAGCCAGCAGGCGCGATTAGTCGCATTTCCGCTGGCGTTGGTGGTGCTGTACATCATCATTAAACTCGCCACCACAAAAATACCGTTACTGGGGTAAGTCATGAGGTCGTTAGCTGATTTCGAATTTAATAAAGCGCCATTGTGTGATGGGATGATCCTGGCGTCGGAGTCTATCCGTCTGGATTTTCCAACACAAACTGTCTATGACGAACTGGAACGTCTGGTCAGTCTGGCGCAAGAAGAAATTAGCCAGCTCCTGTCTCAGGATGAGCAACTGGAAAAACTGCTGGCACTTTTTTACGGCGAATGGGGGTTTACGGACACCCACGGCGTCTATCGTCTTTCTGATGCACTATGGCTCGACCAGGTTCTGAAAAATCGTCAGGGCAGTGCGGTGTCTTTGGGCGCGATCTTATTGTGGATTGCCAACCGACTGGATCTACCGCTGGTACCGGTGATTTTCCCGACACAACTCATCCTGCGCATTGAATCGCTCGATGGCGAAATGTGGCTAATCAATCCGTTCAATGGCGAAACGTTAAATGAACACACGCTGGAAGTGTGGCTGAAGGGAAATATCAGCCCGGTCGCGGAACTGTTTAATGAAGATCTGGACGAAGCGGATAACGCAGAAGTGATCCGTAAACTGCTCGACACGCTGAAATCATCGCTGATGGAAGAGCGGCAAATGGAACTGGCGCTGCGTGCCAGTGAAGCATTATTGCAGTTTAATCCTGAAGATCCGTATGAAATACGCGATCGGGGATTGATATATGCGCAACTGGAGTGTGAACATGTTGCGCTGACAGATTTAAGTTATTTCGTTGAGCAGTGTCCGGAAGACCCGATCAGCGAAATGATTCGTGCGCAGATTAATACGATTTCGCACAAACAAATTGTATTGCATTGATTAATGACACTTTACCTACCGTTTAAGGCGATCCTATGAAACAAAAAGTGGTTAGCATTGGCGACATCAACGTGGCAAATGACCTGCCGTTCGTGCTGTTTGGCGGAATGAACGTGCTGGAATCCCGCGACCTGGCGATGCGCATTTGTGAGCACTACGTAACCGTTACTCAAAAACTGGGTATCCCTTACGTGTTCAAAGCCTCCTTTGATAAAGCCAACCGTTCTTCCATCCACTCTTACCGTGGACCGGGCCTTGAAGAAGGGATGAAAATCTTCCAGGAACTGAAGCAAACTTTTGGCGTAAAAGTGATCACCGACGTTCACGAAGCCAGCCAGGCACAGCCTGTTGCTGATGTGGTGGATGTGATTCAACTGCCGGCATTCCTCGCTCGCCAGACCGATCTGGTGGAAGCGATGGCGAAAACCGGCGCTGTTATCAACGTGAAAAAACCGCAGTTCGTAAGCCCGGGTCAGATGGGTAATATCGTGGATAAATTCCATGAAGGCGGTAACGATAAGGTTATCCTGTGTGACCGTGGCGCAAACTTCGGTTATGACAACCTGGTCGTGGATATGCTGGGCTTTAGCGTGATGAAAAAGGTCTCCGGCAACTCGCCGGTGATTTTCGACGTCACCCATGCGCTGCAGTGCCGCGACCCGTTTGGCGCCGCAAGCGGTGGCCGTCGTGGCCAGGTGACCGAACTGGCGCGCGCGGGCATGGCGGTAGGTCTGGCAGGCCTGTTTATTGAAGCGCATCCGGATCCAGCCAATGCGAAATGCGATGGCCCATCCGCACTGCCGCTGGCGAAACTGGAACAGTTCCTCACGCAGATTAAAGCGATTGATGACCTGGTGAAAAGCTTCGACGAGCTCGATACTGAGAACTAAGACAGCTGAACAGGCCGGGGCATTTGTCTCCGGCCTGTTATTACTGTCAGGCGCCAAACGCCCCATCAATGGTATGCATAGCTCCCGTCACAAACCCGGCCTCCGGACCTGCCAACCAGGCAACCATTCCGGCCACCTCTTCTGGTCGACCGTGTCGTTTTAGCGCCATAAAGCTGTGCATCAGCTCTTTCAATGGACCTTCTGCTGGATTAGCGTCAGTATCAATGGGACCCGGTTGCACCACGTTGACCGTAATACCGCGTGCGCCTAAATCACGCGCCAGCCCTCGTGCCAGGCCTTGCAGAGCAGACTTACTTAACGCGTAGGAAGCCATACCGGCAATTGGCATACGATCGCCGTTTACTGAACCAATAATGATAATCCGTCCGCCATCAGGCATTTGTCGTGCCGCCTCGACTGCCGCGTACCAGGGGGCGTGGATATTAATGCGGAACAGGCGCTCAACGTCATCGGGATCCTGCTCCAGTGCGTCGCCGAACAGCACAATTCCTGCATTCACCACTAACACATCCAGCGGGCCGCTTTCCCGTACCCGGTTAATGACGGCATCGCGATCGGTGCTATCTGTTTGCGCCGTGTTGGCCCCTGTTTCATCCGCAAGCGCTTTTGCTGCGTCTGCGGAGCCTGAATAGGTAAAGGTCACTGCTGCGCCATCTGCGGCGAAACGGCGCACAATAGCCGCGCCAATCCCACGACTGCCGCCAAGAACCAGAACTGACTTGCCGTTAAATGGGGACATGAGATACTCCTTGAGCAATTATGTAGTGATCGATATATAATGGGTGCATGGTTTTCTGTCAATGGATATGTAATGAGCACTACAAAATTTTCTCGCGCCCCAGGGCGACCACGTAATTTTGATCCGGAACTGGCTGTTGCCAAAGTACAGCCCTTATTTCACGCGCATGGGTACGACGCTGTGAGCGTAGCGGATGTTACGCAGGCCCTGAACATCAAGCCCCCCAGTTTTTATGCCGCTTTTGGGAACAAAATCGGTCTTTATGAACGCGTGCTTGGTCGCTATGTACAAACCGATGCGATCCCGTTTGATGACATTTTGCGTTCTGACAGACCGGTTGCCGAGTGCCTTACTGCATTGCTTGAAGAGGCGGCGCGACGCTACGCCGCGGATCCGCATGCGCCTGGTTGTTTGGTTCTGGAGGGCACGCATAGCAACGATCCGCAGGCACGGCAGGTGGCAAGGACTTTCTACTCGGTTGCGGAATGTAAAATTCATGACTTTATCGCCGCGCGCCATCCCGAAGTGGCTGACAGCCTGACCGATTATGTCAGTACCACGATGCTCGGTCTGTCGGGAAAAGCCCGTTGCGGGCATACGCTCGAACGTTTGCTATCCAGCGCACACATCGCCAGCCTGGCGGTGCTGCATCAGCTTTCCTGATTTTCATCACGTGAAAAGGTAGATAAATATGATGGGTAAACTGGGACTTTGCTTTAATACTCCCCCTCCGGCTATTCGCAACGCAACGTTGGCCGCAATTCTGATTGGAACTTCATTTCTGGTGCATTCTCAGGACAGGGCCGATGTTATTTTGTATAACGGCAAGCTGATTACCATGGATGAACAACAACCCAACGCGCAGGCGCTGGCGGTAAAAGGGCGCCATATTATTGCGGTGGGTAATAATGAAACGGTGAAAAAATGGTCCGGACCGAACACGAAGGAAATCAATCTGACGGGGCAAACCGTTATTCCGGGATTAATTGATGCGCATCTGCATGGCATTCGGGGGGGGAGGACGTTTTTATTTGAAACCTACTGGTTTGATACTAAAAATTTACCCGATGCGTTAAATAAATTGTCGCAATCTGCGGCACAGAAAAATACTGCGCAATGGGTGGCGGTGGCTGGCTCATGGATACCTGAACAATTTGCTGAAAAACGGGATCCGACGGTTCAGGAACTGAATCAGGCGGTGCCTCATCATCCTGCGTATATACAAAGCCTTTATGACTATGCCCTGTTAAATCAAAAGGCTATCGAGACCCTAAAACTTAATAGTTCACAGCCGGATGTTCCGGCAGGGATCGTGATAGAACGCGATGACAAAGGGCTGGCAACGGGGAAATTGCGCGGGACCATTGGCAGTTTTAACCAGCTTTTCGCCCAGATTAGCCAGACTTCCGATGTTGAAAAGAACCTTAACGCCTTTGTTCGTTATTTAAATAAACGCGGTGTGGTCGGGTTTATCGATCCTTCTGCCGGGCATGAGCAAGCTTATCGTGATTTCTTTAAACTTCAGCAGCAGCAACCTCTCAGGATACGCGTTGGATATCGTTTATCCGCACCGCCTGGTAATGAAACGGAATGGTTTAAACAACGTCTGGCATTTCGCCCGGCAATACACGATGACGGCAGAATAGCCTTTCTGGGCTTCGGTGAAAGCCTGGTGATGGCAATGAATGACGGCGTACGGATGTCATCTGGATTTAAGTCTTCTGCACAATCCCAACAAGAACAATTTAAGGTGCTCCAGCTTGCCGCCCAGGAAGGGGTTGCCGTAGAAATACATGCCTATACCGATGACAGTGCAGATGCGATTTTAGATCTCATTAGCGAGGTGGCTAAATCGTATGACATTGCTCCGTTACGCTGGTCTATTGCGCATCTCAATACCGGTACGCCAGAAACAATTACCCGCATGAAGAAACTCGGCTTGGCCTATTCTGTCCAGATGGGGCCATATTTTGAATCTCCCGCCATCGAACGCGCAAATGATAAAACGGTGGCGGCACTCTCATCGCCAGTTCAACCCGCGTTAGAGCAGGGGGTAATCGTTGCCGGCGGTACAGATGCGACGCGGATTGGCGTTGCGGGAGTGTGGCATGCCATTGAATATCATGTCACAGGTAAAGCACTCGACGGCTCGATACGCCATGACTCGCGCCAGTTAAGCCGGGAAGATGCGTTAAAAATGTATACCCGAAATGCCGCCTGGCTCGCTTTTGCCGAACAGCAACGGGGAAGTTTGCGGGCCGGTAAGCTCGCCGATTTTGCGGTGCTGAATCAAGATATTATGGCTATTCCGCCAGACAAATTGCATCAAACGGAATCGTTATTAACGTTTGTCGATGGCCAACAGGTTTATCCGGAGCAATAAACGCGGTAAAAGAAAACGGCCCTGAAGCAGGGCCGTAGGTTCCGCTAAAATGATAATCAGGCAAATATCGTCATCAGATAGGCGATAAATAGTGCCAGATGCGCCGCACCGTTAAGTACATTGGTACGTCCGGTGGAGAAAGAGATATGGCACAGTACCAGCGACGAGACCATGACAATCATCTCTGGCGCGCCCAAAGCAAACACCAAATCATTGCCTGTTGCCCAGGCGATCAGCGTCACTACCGGTACGGTGAGTGAAATAGTGGCTAATACTGAACCGAAGAACAAATTCATTGCCCGCTGTACCTGATTGTTCAGAACCGCTTTCAGCGCCCCCAGCCCTTCAGGCGAGAGGATCAACAGCGCCACCAGGAAACCGGTAAATGCCACGGGGGCATTGAGTTCAGTCAGCAAGGTTTCCAGCGGACTGGCGTTCATCTTGGTGACGGCGATAACGGCGATCAGGTGAATGATGAGCCAGGCTGCGTGCCATATATTGCTGTGCGCCGACGGCTTACCGTGATGCGGGTCGTCGTCGTCACCCTCATCTTCATGCTCGTAAATGAACAGGCTTTGGTGCGTTTTTGTTTGAATCAGCAAAAAAACGCCGTACATTGCCGCAGAAATGAGTGCCACCAGTAGCGCCTGGGCGGTAGTAAAATTGGCTCCCGGTAACGCCATTGGAAACACCAGCACAATAATGGCCAGCGGAAACAGGGCGATTAAATACTGCTTAATACCAAACAGGTTCATATACTGAGTGGCAAATTTGCGGCCGCCCAGCAGTAATGAAAAACCGACTAAACCGCCGGTGACGATCATAATGATCGAATACAGCGTGTCGCGCATTAGCGTAGGCGCGGCATCGCCGGTCGCCATTAATGCGGAAATTAAACTGACTTCAAGAATAACAACGGACAGACTGAGGATCAGCGAGCCGTAGGGTTCGCCAAGTCGATGTGCTAATACGTCCGCATGACGGACAACGCTGAATGCGCTACTTAATATACCAATAAGGGCAAGCGCATTAATGCCGATGACCACTGGTAGTGACTGACTGCTCCCCCATAAGAACAGTACTACCAGCGCCAAAATCGGGAAGACGAGAGAGGTCTCCTTGTGGCGGGTTTTTACCGCCTCATGTACTTGTGTCATTAAGCTAATTCTCCATCTCTGCAGGTATTTATAATTATAAAAGTATTAAAGAATGTAAAAAATAACAGAAAAAGCGGTTTTGTAGGTGACATTTTACGAAATTTTACCGCATCGCTTATTTTTCTCCTCTAAGCGGTCAAAAACAAACTTCTTGTTTATAGAGTATTTAATTAACAGAAGGTTAGATGAGAAAATATTTTAAAAATGTTCATTATTGGCGCATCGCAGCATTGTTAACCACACTTAAGGTTTAGCCCAAAAAGAGGAGTTCACAATGCCCTATAAATCGAAAAGCGATCTGCCTGACAGCGTACAGCATGTTCTGCCATCCCATGCTCAGGACATCTATAAAGAAGCCTTCAACAGCGCCTGGGAACAGTACAAAGATAAATCTGACCGTCGCGATGATGCCACGCGCGAAGAGACGGCGCACAAGGTGGCGTGGGCCGCGGTGAAAAATGATTATCAAAAAGGTGATGATGATAAATGGCATAAAAAGACGTAACAGTATCAATTATAATGCCTTTATCAATTAGCCCGAATCAGCCGTTAGCGAATCGTGCTACACCGCGTCGCTGCTGGCTTGCAAGCGAGCGGTGAATTGCCTATTGTCCAGCTATTGGTTTCAAAATGAGCAGCAAAAAGGCCCGGAAGGCGTCAAAAAAGTTGTCGCAGGGAAGCAGCAGTGGCGGAGGTGTAAGGTGTTAACGCGTGATTTTTTATTGAATGCCGACTGTAAGACGGCATTTGGCGCTATTGAAGAATCACTACTCTGGTCAGCGGAACAACGGGCAGCCTCACTGGCCGCCACGCTTGCTTGTCGACCAGATGATGGACCGGTGTGGATCTTCGGTTATGGATCGTTGATGTGGAACCCGGCCTTAGAATTTGAAGAGTCCTGTACCGGGACATTGGTTGGTTGGCACCGTGCATTTTGCCTGCGTCTGACGGCGGGGCGTGGAACGGCCTGTCAGCCGGGACGGATGCTGGCCCTGAAAGAGGGCGGACGCACGACCGGTGTGGCTTATCGCTTACCGGACGCGTCGCTGGAACAAGAACTTTCTCTGTTGTGGAAGCGTGAAATGATCACCGGTTGCTACCTGCCGACCTGGTGTCAGTTGGCGCTGGATGACGGACGGACGGTGAACGCGCTGGTCTTTATTATGGATCCGCGCCATCCGCTGTTTGAGTCGGATACACGCGCGCAGGTGATTGCGCCGCTTATCGCTGCGGCCAGTGGACCTTTAGGCACCAATGCCCAATATCTGTTCTCGCTGGAACAAGAACTGGTGAAGCTGGGAATGCAGGATGATTGTCTTAACGATCTGGTGATTACGGTCAAACGGTTGTTGGGAGAGAACCTGCCGGAAGGGATTATACGACCAGATTTTGCATAGCGTCGGCGGAGTGTAGTGTGCCCGACAGCCAGGTGCTTATCGGGCATTTCACGATTACGCTGCAATAAAACTAATCGAATGCTCAAGCGACTGACTGTGGCTGTCGATCAGCACGTTCCAGACGCCGGTATAAGGTACGGTCAACCATGCGTTATCACGATCCTGCACGCTTAAGATGTCGGACTGCGTGTCTTTGACGTGATTTTTATCGCTCATCAGGTGGATGTGGCAGCGCTCGGAACAGCGCACTACCACCGTATCGCCACCAAATAACTTTAAACTCGCTTTCACTAATGCCATTTTTCACCCCGTTCTTGAAAACAACGTACTTTCTGTCGAAAGTGCTGCGTGATGTTGTTCACATTTCACTCATTGCATAACACCAAAGGGGGAGCAACAGGATGCTGATTTTGATCAAAAAATGGCATAACGATTAAACAAAAGTGACAAAGTTCCTCAGAACGGTTGAAAGGGCGTGTTAACGTTCAACGAAACCGCGCCCATCTAAGATTAAATCCGGAAATTTCCGGCACTTTCAGTGCGCATGCCTGCAAGCGCTGTCAGAAGGTCAATACTTTATCTGCAGCCAGCGTCCATTGGGCCAGTTCTACTAGCGTGCCCACGGCTACGCCATCGATTAAAGGCAGGTCGGTGATCCCCCGACCGTCAGTGCAGGTTTTGCACAGTTTTACCGGAACGTTTTGCGCTGTCAGGATCTCCAGCATTTGCTGGATATTGTATCCTTCCGCTGGTTTCTGACCGCGTAATCCCGCCGTAACCGCATCCGACATTAAAAACAGACGCAGATCGAGACCGGCTTCTTGTTCACGCAAAGCGATGGCCAGACGCAGGCTGTTAAATAACGATTCGCTTCCATAGGCCGCACCGTTCGCGACGATCACTATCTTTTGCATTTTGACTCCTGTTGTCGGATGGGAGGGATAATTCCTGGCGTGTATGGTACTCCCTGTACCAGATATCGAAAAGAAAGCATGTGAGGGCCCCTTATTATTCGGGTCAGAAAATCCCGAAAACAGGGATAAAGGCTGCAATTAATTGCTGAAGACGTTATGGTTTAGGTTAAGTGTGCCTGATTAATTGATTTAAGAAATAACTAACGATTTGAGCCGTATTATTTATTTTCCTCTCGCCGTATTTGCACTCTTGCCACTGGCAGGGGGTAATGCCAACGCACAATCCTCTTTTGTTCACCAGGCTGAAAACCCATTCGATAACAATAGCGATGGCTTGCCCGATCTCGGTATGGCGCCGGAATCGCGGGCAGGCGAAAAGCATTTTGCCGAAATGGTGAAAGCATTTGGTGAAGCCAGTATGACCGATAACGGCCTTGATACCGGCGAACAGGCGAAGCAGTTCGCATTTGGTCAGGTACGTGACACGGTTAGCGAACAGGTGAATCAACAACTGGAATCCTGGCTCTCTCCCTGGGGAAACGCCAGCGTCGGGTTGCAGGTTGATAAAGAGGGCAGCTTTACCGGCAGTCGGGGAAGTTGGTTTATTCCGTGGCAGGACAATCAACGCTATCTTACCTGGAGTCAGTTAGGCTTAACGCAACAGGATGAGGGCTTAGTCAGTAATGCGGGAATTGGGCAGCGCTGGGTACACGACGGCTGGCTACTGGGTTACAACACGTTTTATGACAATCTGTTGGATGAAAATCTGCTCCGGGGCGGCTTAGGTGCAGAAGCGTGGGGCGAGTATTTACGTTTATCCGCTAACTACTACCAGCCGTTTTCCTCCTGGCAGAATCGTTCCACCACACAGGAACAGCGGATGGCCCGCGGCTACGATCTGACCGCGCAAATGCGGATGCCGTTCTATCAACATCTCAATACCCGCGTCAGCGTTGAACAGTATTTTGGCGACCGGGTGGATCTGTTTCATTCTGGCACCGGGTATCACAATCCGGTAGCGGTGAACCTCGGGCTGAGCTATACGCCGGTGCCGCTGATTACGATGACTGCGCAGCATAAGCAGGGTGAAAATGGCGTCAGTCAGAATAACCTCGGATTAACGCTGAATTATCGTTTCGGCGTTCCGTTAAAAAAACAGCTGATGGTTAGCGAAGTGGCGAACAGCCGCTCGCTGCGCGGCAGTCGTTATGACGATCCGCAGCGGAATAGTTTGCCGACGCTGGAGTATCGCCAGCGTAAAACCCTGTCGGTATTTTTGGCCACGCCGCCCTGGGATCTCAAGCCGGGAGAAACGGTGGCGCTGAAGGTACAAGTGCGCAGCCTGCATGGGATTCGCCATCTTGCATGGCAGGGCGATACTCAGGCGCTGAGCTTAACCGCTGGCAGCAGTACCCGAAGCGCGCAGGGCTGGACGATTATTATGCCGAAGTGGGACAACAGAGAAGGTGCGATGAACCGCTGGCGGCTGTCGGTAGTGGTAGAAGATGAACTGGGCCAGCGTGTCTCTTCCAATGAGATCACGCTATCACTGACCGAACCGTTTATCAGCGTTTCGGCAAATGATCCTCGTTAACCATGATGCACGACTGCGTTATCAGAAAATGCGTTCCTGATGCACCCAAACCGCCGCTTCTACGCGTGATTTGAGCTTCATTTTCTTCAGCATGTGCTTCACATGAACTTTTACCGTGCTTTCGGTGATGTCCAGGCGGCGGGCAATCATCTTGTTAGGCAGGCCCTGGGCAATAAGCTTGAGAATATCGCGCTCGCGCGGCGTCAACTGGGTGACATCACGGTCAGACGTTGCGCGGTTGGCGCGCAGGCTGGCGGCCAGAACCGGCGTTAAGGCTTCACTCAGCACCATTTCACCAGCGGCGGCCTGCTGTAATGCTTTCAGTAAATCTTCCGGCTCCATATCTTTCAGCAGGTAACCATCCGCGCCGCGTTTCAGTGCGGTAACGACATCTTCTTCATGATTGGATACGCTAAACACCACGATGCGGCCAGACAGGGACTTTTCACGCAGCTTGTCGAGGGTTTCCAGACCGTTCATACCAGGCATGTTGAGATCCAGCAGGATCAGATCGGGATCAAGAGATTCAGCCAGCTCGATACCCTGTTCGCCATTGCTGGCTTCACCGACAACGGTGATATCCTGCGCCATGCTGACAAGCTGTTTTACACCGGTTCGCAGCATCGGATGATCGTCGATCAACAGGATGGTTGCCGGTTCCAGATTACTCATGGGTATCTCCTTGGACTTCTGTGAAGTTTGTTTCGGGAATAAAAGTGACAGTAACTTCAGTACCGCCTGTCTCACGACGGCGTACACGGCAATCGCCGCGCAAGCTCTGCGCACGGTCGCGCATTATTATCATGCCGTAGTGGTTACTGCGTTCGGCGTTTTCCGGTACGCCGCAGCCGTTATCTTGTACAGTGAGTTTGATCTGCTTACCATTTTGCACCACCGTCACGACAACTTCATCGGCATGGGAGTGCTTCAGGGCGTTGCTCAGGGCTTCACGAGCAATTTGTAATAAGTGAATCGCCTGATGCGAAGGGACCAGGCGCGGTGGCAACTGATAATCCAGCTTAACCGCAAAACCGAAGCGGGCACTGTATTCCTGACAGCTGGCTTCCAGCGCGGGTCGCAATCCGGGTTCGGTGAGCTGTAAACGGAAGGTCGTTAACAGCTCACGCAGTTGCGCCCACGAGGCGTTCAGTTCATTACGAATCTGGCTAAGCAGTTCGCGGCTATTCTCGGGCAGCGCATCGCCCTGCATCTGCAAACAGCTAACCTGCATCTTCATGCATGAAAGCGATTGTGCAATAGAATCATGGAGTTCGCGCGCAATGGTGGCACGCTCTTCCATCACGATCAACTGCTGTTGACGCTCCTGATGCCTGTCGAGCGCCAGCGTTGCGGTCAGTTGCTCAACCAGGGTATCGACCAGTTGTTGCTGATCGTGGCTGAGATGGCGTCCGTTCGGCAACGTAGCGAGCAGGATACCATACTGGGTATGCGCGTCGGTCAGCCGCCATTTCAGCGTGATACCACCGTCTATCGCGGGCAGCGTACCGCGTGGGCACAGATGACATCCTTTCTCATCGCAACTGACATTGGACTGACAGGTAAATTCCTGATGATTATCTTCATCTTCCAGATCATAAACCCGCAGCTCAATATCATGCAGCAGGGTCAAATTTTGCAGGCCGTTCAGCACCGGAGAGAGGCGTTCGCACAATGGCACCTGAGAATGCAGGCGGCGGTTGGCTTGCCACAGAAAAGAGAGGATCTGATTTTTATGCTCCAGCCCGGCCGTTTTCTCCTGCACCCGCTGTTCCAGTACCGCATAACTTTCAGCCAGCTCTTCCGACATATTATTCAGCGCCGAGCCCAGAGCCGCCATCTCATTACGCCCGCTGATATGCGCACGTTGGGTAAAATCACGTTGGCTGACGGCTCGCGCCATCGCCAATAGCTGTTTCCACGGCTCCAGCAGGCGTACGCGTAGCCAGATAATAGTGAAGACCAGCAGTAAGGCCATAAATGCCGCCATCAGGCGATGTAACAGAACGACGCGTTCAATCCGCAATTCGGTGGTATGGTCGAAGGCGGTAACCAGCTTATCCAGCCCAACGACAAAGCGCGTTACATCTTGCGCCACCGCATCAGGCGTTTGCGCGTGGGCAAGCCCTGGCGCCAGCTCAGTGTGCCAGTAATCCTGTAATGCTTTTAACTGCGCCTGTTGTCCATCGCGCTGTGCGGCCCGCGTTAACTCTGGACTAAACGCCGTTTTCTCCATTTCATCCAGTAGCGGTTGATCGTCGGCTTCCAGTGGAACCGCCGCCAGCAGACGATAACTCTGCATACGCAGCGAGCCGGCTTTGTTAATTGCATGGGCGCTACCCTGAACGCCCTGAACCAGCCAACCGGAGACAGCCATACCTGCCACGCCGATGGCAGTAGACAATAAAACAATCAGCGCCACCTGGTTGACCAGCGTAAGCGGGGAGAGACAACGTTTAAACATGGTGACTTGTTCCTTCGGGTCTTCGTAGAACAGAAACCCTTTTGAATAACGGTTCTGCTGCAGGCAGTGGCGTTATTCTCGGCGATACACTGGAGTATACCCATACCTCAAACGGGCTACCTCTTAATTGCCAGCTGAGGGGGAGGTCATGGGTCAGGGGGAGTAGAAGACGACAGAAGCGTGAAAAACCACATCTTTTTTACCGAAGTAATGTACTCATTTAGGGTGATGACAAATTTTAGGCATGAATAATGACACCTTTTCCTTTGATTTATATCAACTTACCTCCAGCTGTAAACCCTAAGGTTGCAGGCATCGAAACAAGTATCAGAGGTGTCTATGAGTCACTCATCTGCCCCGGAAAGGGCATCTGGAGCTGTAATTACAGAATGGCGGCCGGAAGATCCTGTCTTCTGGCAACAGCGTGGTCAACGAATCGCCAGCCGTAACCTGTGGATTTCCGTCCCTTGCTTACTGCTGGCGTTTTGCGTGTGGATGTTATTTAGCGCCGTGGCGGTGAACTTACCGAAAGTTGGCTTTAATTTCACCACGGAGCAATTGTTCATGTTGACGGCGTTGCCGTCGGTTTCCGGCGCGCTGCTGCGTGTGCCGTACTCCTTTATGGTTCCCCTGTTTGGTGGACGTCGCTGGACAGCATTCAGCACCGGCATCCTGATCATCCCATGCGTATGGTTAGGTTTTGCGGTGCAGGATACCACCACGCCATTTAGTACCTTTATTATTATCTCCTTGCTGTGCGGTTTTGCCGGTGCGAACTTTGCATCAAGCATGGCGAATATCAGCTTCTTCTTTCCAAAACAAAAACAGGGCGGTGCACTGGGTCTGAACGGTGGTCTGGGCAATATGGGTGTCAGCGTAATGCAGTTGGTTGCTCCGCTGGTGGTCTCACTGTCAATCTTTGCTGCATTTGGTAGCCACGGGGTTGAACAACCGGATGGTACGCAATTGTATCTGGCGAACGCCGCATGGATTTGGGTTCCGTTCCTGGCTGTGCTGACGCTGGCTGCATGGTTTGGTATGAACGAACTGGCAACCTCAAAAGCGTCACTGAAAGCGCAATTGCCGGTGCTTAAACGCGGGCACCTGTGGATCATGAGCCTGCTGTATCTGGCAACCTTCGGTTCATTTATCGGCTTCTCAGCCGGTTTCGCGATGCTGTCAAAAACGCAGTTTCCTGAGGTACAGATCCTGCATTACGCCTTTTTTGGCCCGCTGATTGGCGCGCTGGCGCGTTCCGCTGGCGGTGCAATTTCTGACCGTCTGGGCGGAACTCGCGTGACGCTGGTGAACTTTGTGCTGATGGCTCTCTTCAGTGCCTTGCTGTTCCTGACGCTGCCAACTAATGGCGTAGGGGGCAACTTTACCGCTTTCTTCGCGGTGTTCCTGGCGTTGTTCCTGACGGCCGGTCTGGGCAGTGGTTCAACCTTCCAGATGATCTCCGTTATCTTCCGCAAGCTGACGATGGACAGAGTGAAAGCGGAAGGCGGGTCAGAAGAGAAGGCGATGCGTGAAGCGGCAACCGACACTGCGGCAGCGCTCGGTTTTATCTCAGCCATTGGCGCGATTGGCGGCTTCTTTATCCCCAAAGCATTTGGTACTTCCCTGGCGTTAACGGGATCACCTGTTGATGCGATGAAAGTCTTTGTGATCTTCTATGTCGCCTGCGTGGTTATCACCTGGGCGGTGTACGGACGTCATTCTAAAAAGTAAAAAAGTGGTATACACAAAATCATTCGAATTGCATCAAGGCGGCAAGTGAGAAATCCCCAGGAGCTTACTGAAGTAAGTGACTGGGGAGAACGAGCGCAGCCAACGCAGAAGCAGTTTGAAGGATGAAGTGTAGGTTGATTATCCATTGCGCGGCGTTAGACCGCGCTTTTTTTTGCTCTGAATTAGTTACAACATACTTATATATAAACTCACGACGAAAGTCTGTGAAAACGGTGCTGATAATATGCCTGGCAGGGGGGATACCCCTTAATACCCACTTATAAAGAATTTAACATTTGTATGAAAAGTGAATTTGAAAAAGTTATTTAAATTCATGATGTTAATTTGTTTTCTGATATCCCACTTAGGGGGTATGTGAAAATTTACCCTCATTTTTCATCCCTGCCTGCCTTGATCGTTATCAATTCTCACGCCCTTTCAGAGCGTTACCTTCGCTCTCAATCAAGCAATGTCGATTTATCAGAGAGCCGTCAGGCTCCTACAGGAGAAAACCGATGAGTAAATTCCTGGACCGGTTTCGCTACTTCAAGCAGAAGGGCGAAACCTTTGCCGATGGGCACGGCCAGCTTCTCAATACCAACAGGGACTGGGAGGATGGATATCGCCAGCGTTGGCAGCATGACAAAGTCGTGCGTTCAACCCATGGTGTAAACTGCACCGGTTCATGCAGCTGGAAAATCTATGTGAAAAATGGTCTGGTGACCTGGGAAACCCAGCAAACTGACTACCCACGCACCCGTCCAGATATGCCAAACCACGAGCCTCGCGGCTGCCCGCGTGGTGCGAGCTATTCCTGGTATCTCTACAGCGCTAACCGTCTGAAATACCCGCTGATGCGCAAACGTCTGATGAAGATGTGGCGAGAAGCAAAAAGACTGCACAGCGATCCGGTAGATGCATGGGCATCCATCATCGAAGACGCCGACAAAGCAAAAAGCTTCAAACAAGCGCGTGGTCGTGGTGGATTTGTTCGTTCTTCCTGGCAGGAAGTGAATGAACTGATTGCTGCATCTAACGTTTACACTATCAAAACCTATGGCCCTGACCGCGTTGCAGGCTTCTCTCCGATTCCGGCGATGTCGATGGTTTCTTATGCTTCCGGCGCACGCTATATGTCGCTGATTGGTGGTACCTGCCTGAGCTTCTACGACTGGTACTGTGACCTGCCGCCGGCTTCCCCGCAAACCTGGGGCGAGCAAACCGACGTACCGGAATCTGCCGACTGGTATAACTCCAGCTACATTCTTGCATGGGGCTCTAACGTACCGCAGACCCGTACTCCGGATGCGCACTTCTTTACTGAAGTTCGCTATAAAGGAACCAAAACGGTAGCGATTACTCCGGACTACGCGGAAATCGCCAAACTGTGCGACCTGTGGCTGGCACCGAAGCAGGGAACCGATGCGGCGATGGCAATGGCGATGGGCCATGTCATGCTGCGCGAGTTCCACCTCGATAATCCGAGCCAGTACTTCACTGACTACGTTCGTCGTTATACTGACATGCCAATGCTGGTGATGCTCGAAGAGCGCGACGGTTATTATGCTGCCGGTCGTATGCTGCGAGCAGCGGATCTGGTTGACTCTCTGGGCCAGGAAAATAACCCGGAATGGAAAACCGTCGCTATCAATAGCAACGGTGAAATGGTTGCGCCAAATGGTTCAATTGGTTTCCGTTGGGGTGAAAAAGGCAAATGGAACCTCGAACAGCGCGACGGCACGTCGGGTAATGAAACCGAACTGCAACTCAGTCTGCTCGGTAGCCAGGATGACATTGCTGAAGTCGGCTTCCCATACTTTGGCGGCGAAGGTACCGAACATTTCAATAAAGTTGAACTGGAAAACATTCTGCTGCACAAATTGCCGGTTAAACGTCTGCAACTGGCCGATGGTTCTACCGCGCTGGTGACCACCGTTTACGATCTGACCATGGCCAACTACGGTCTGGAACGCGGTCTGAACGATGAAAACTGTGCAACCAGCTACGATGACCTGAAAGCGTATACGCCGGCATGGGCAGAAAAAATTACCGGTGTATCGCGCGCTCAAATCGTGCGCATCGCCCGCGAATTTGCGGATAACGCCGATAAAACGCACGGCCGTTCGATGATTATCGTCGGTGCGGGTCTGAACCACTGGTACCACCTCGATATGAACTATCGCGGCCTGATCAATATGCTGGTGTTCTGCGGCTGTATCGGCCAGAGCGGTGGCGGTTGGGCCCACTATGTCGGGCAGGAAAAACTGCGCCCGCAAACCGGCTGGCAGCCGCTGGCGTTTGCGCTGGACTGGCAGCGTCCGCCTCGTCATATGAACAGTACCTCTTACTTCTATAACCACTCCAGCCAATGGCGCTATGAGACGGTTACCGCACAGGAATTGCTGTCCCCGATGGCAGACAAATCCCGTTACAGCGGTCATTTGATTGACTTTAACGTTCGCGCTGAACGTATGGGGTGGTTACCGTCTGCACCGCAGTTAGGGACTAACCCGTTGCGTATCGCTGAAGAAGCGCAGAAAGCCGGCATGACGCCGGTGGACTACACCGTGGAATCTCTGAAAGACGGTTCTCTTCGCTTTGCGGCGGAACAACCGGAAAACGGCAAAAACCATCCGCGTAACCTGTTTATCTGGCGTTCCAACCTGCTCGGGTCTTCCGGTAAGGGCCACGAGTACATGCTGAAGTACCTGCTGGGTACTGAACACGGTATTCAGGGGAAAGATCTCGGCCAGCAGAGCGGCGTGAAGCCAGAAGAAGTGGAATGGCAGGACAACGGACTGGACGGCAAGCTGGATCTGGTGGTGACGCTGGACTTCCGTCTGTCGAGTACCTGTCTGTATTCCGACATCGTGCTGCCGACCGCAACCTGGTATGAAAAAGACGATATGAATACCTCGGATATGCATCCGTTTATTCATCCGTTGTCTGCCGCCGTTGACCCGGCCTGGGAATCGAAGAGCGACTGGGAAATCTATAAAGCCATCGCGAAGAAATTCTCTGAAGTGTGCGTGGGCCACCTCGGTAAAGAAACTGACGTTGTTACGCTGCCGATTCAGCACGACTCCGCCGCCGAGCTGGCGCAGCCGCTGGACGTGAAGGACTGGAAAAAAGGTGAGTGCGACCTGATTCCTGGCGTTACCGCGCCGCACATCATGACCGTAGAGCGTGATTATCCGGCAACCTATGAACGCTTTACCTCCATCGGCCCGCTGATGGAAAAAATCGGTAACGGCGGGAAAGGGATTGCCTGGAATACCCAGAGCGAAATGGATCTGCTGCGTAAGCTCAACTACACCAAGGCTGAAGGTCCGGCGAAAGGCCAGCCCTGGCTTAATACCGCAATTGATGCCGCCGAGATGATCCTCACCCTGGCGCCGGAAACTAACGGTCAGGTAGCCGTTAAAGCCTGGGCAGCGCTGAGTGAATTTACCGGTCGTGACCATACGCATCTGGCGCTGAATAAAGAAGACGAAAAAATTCGTTTCCGCGATATACAGGCGCAGCCGCGCAAAATTATCTCCAGCCCGACATGGTCAGGCCTGGAAGATGAACATGTGTCTTATAACGCCGGTTATACCAACGTTCATGAGCTGATCCCATGGCGTACGCTGTCTGGTCGCCAGCAGTTGTATCAGGATCACCAGTGGATGCGTGATTTCGGTGAAAGCCTGCTGGTTTACCGTCCGCCAATCGATACCCGTTCAGTGAAAGCGGTGATCGGCGAGAAGTCTAACGGTAACCCGGAAAAAGCGCTCAACTTCCTGACACCGCACCAGAAATGGGGTATCCACTCCACCTACAGCGACAACTTGCTGATGCTGACGCTGTCACGTGGTGGTCCGATTGTGTGGATGAGCGAAGTCGATGCGAAAGACCTGGGAATCGAAGATAATGACTGGATCGAAGTCTTCAACAGCAACGGCGCGCTGACGGCGCGTGCAGTTGTCAGCCAGCGTGTACCGGCCGGGATGACCATGATGTACCACGCGCAGGAACGTATCGTTAACCTGCCGGGTTCAGAAATTACCCAGCAGCGCGGCGGGATCCACAACTCGGTGACCCGTATTACGCCGAAACCGACCCATATGATCGGCGGCTATGCGCAGCTGGCCTACGGCTTTAACTACTACGGTACCGTCGGTTCAAACCGTGATGAGTTCGTGGTTGTACGTAAGATGAAGAACATTAACTGGTTGGATGGCGAAGGCAATGACCAGGTACAGGAGAGCGTAAAATGAAAATTCGTTCACAAGTCGGCATGGTGCTGAATCTCGATAAGTGCATCGGCTGCCACACCTGTTCAGTGACCTGTAAAAACGTCTGGACCAGCCGTGAAGGTATGGAATACGCCTGGTTCAATAACGTGGAAAGTAAGCCTGGCGTCGGTTTCCCGAATGACTGGGAAAATCAGGAAAAATGGAAGGGCGGCTGGATCCGTAAAATCAACGGTAAACTGCAACCGCGCATGGGTAACCGTGCGCTGCTGCTGGGAAAAATCTTTGCTAACCCGCATCTACCGGGTATGGATGACTACTACGAGCCGTTTGATTTCGACTATCAGAATCTGCACACCGCGCCGGAAGGCAGCAAAGCGCAGCCGATTGCCCGTCCGCGCTCGTTGATTACCGGTCAGCGGATGGACAAAATTACCAGCGGTCCGAACTGGGAGGAAATTCTGGGCGGCGAATTCGAAAAACGCGCCAAAGACCAGAACTTCGAAAACATGCAGAAGGCGATGTACGGCCAGTTCGAAAACACCTTCATGATGTACCTGCCGCGCCTGTGTGAGCATTGCCTTAACCCGGCGTGTGTGGCGACCTGCCCAAGCGGTGCTATCTACAAGCGTGAAGAAGATGGCATCGTGCTGATCGACCAGGACAAGTGCCGCGGCTGGCGTATGTGCATCACCGGCTGCCCGTACAAGAAGATTTACTTCAACTGGAAGAGCGGGAAGTCCGAGAAGTGCATCTTCTGCTACCCGCGTATCGAAGCGGGTCAACCGACCGTTTGCTCCGAAACCTGTGTTGGCCGTATCCGTTATCTCGGCGTACTGCTGTATGACGCCGATGCGATCGAAAGCGCGGCCAGCACCGAGCACGAAAAAGATCTGTACCAGCGCCAACTGGACGTGTTCCTCGATCCGAACGATCCGGCAGTCATTGAACAGGCGCTAAAAGATGGTATTCCACTGAGCGTCATCGATGCTGCACAGCAGTCTCCGGTTTACAAAATGGCGATGGACTGGAAGCTGGCGCTGCCGCTGCATCCGGAATACCGCACGCTACCGATGGTTTGGTACGTGCCGCCTTTGTCACCGATTCAGTCTGCCGCCGACGCGGGCGAGCTTGGCAGCAACGGTATTCTGCCGGATGTAGACAGTCTGCGTATCCCGGTTCAGTACCTGGCGAACCTGTTGACCGCTGGCGACACCCAGCCGGTACTGTTGGCGCTGAAACGTATGCTGGCAATGCGTCACTACAAACGTGCGGAAACTGTTGACGGTAAAGTTGATACCCGTGCGCTGGAAGAGGTGGGCTTGAGCGAAGCGCAGGCACAGGAAATGTATCGTTACCTGGCGATTGCTAATTACGAAGATCGTTTCGTGGTACCAAGCAGCCATCGTGAACTGGCGCGTGACGCATTCCCGGAGAAAAGCGGTTGTGGCTTTACCTTCGGCGATGGTTGCCACGGTTCTGATACCAAATTCAATCTGTTCAACAGCCGCCGCATCGACGCTGTTGATGTGACCAGCAAAACGGAGCCGCACCAATGATTGAACTCGTCATTGTTTCGCGTCTGCTCGAGTACCCGGATGCTGCCTTATGGCAGCATCAGCAGGAACTTTTCGATGCACTCGCGTCATCTGAGAACCTGGAGAAGGAGGATGCCCAGACCCTGGGCGTTTTCCTGCGCGATTTAACCGCGCAGGACATGCTGGATGTACAGGCCGCTTATAGCGAACTGTTTGACCGTGGCCGTGCCACATCGCTGCTGCTGTTTGAACATGTACACGGTGAATCCCGCGATCGTGGTCAGGCGATGGTTGACCTGATGGCACAGTATGAGCAGCACGGTTTGCAGCTCGACAGCCGCGAACTTCCCGATCATCTGCCGCTGTATCTGGAATACCTTGCGCAGTTGCCGAAAAGCGAAGCGTTAGGGGGGTTACAGGATATCGCGCCGATTCTGGCTTTGCTCAGCGCTCGTTTGCAACAGCGTGAAAGCCGTTACGCGGTGTTGTTCGACTTGCTGTTAAAACTGGCGAATACCGTTATCGATAGCGACAAAGTGGCTGAAAAAATTGCGGATGAAGCGCGTGATGATACCCCGCAGGCACTGGATGCGGTCTGGGAAGAAGAGCAGGTGAAATTCTTCGCCGATCAGGGGTGCGGCGAGTCGGAAATCACCGCTCACCAGCGTCGTTTTGCCGGGGCCGTTGCGCCGCAGTATCTGAATATCTCCACCGGAGGACAGCAATAATGCACTTCCTGAATACGTTCTTCTTTGACATCTATCCGTACATCGCGGGTTCTGTCTTTCTGATCGGCAGCTGGCTGCGTTATGACTATGGGCAATATACCTGGCGCGCGGCGTCCAGCCAGATGCTGGATCGCAAAGGGATGAACCTGGCGTCGAACCTGTTCCATATCGGGATCCTGGGAATTTTTGCCGGACACTTTCTGGGCATGCTGACGCCGCACTGGATGTATGAGGCGTGGCTACCGCTTGAAGTGAAACAAAAGATGGCCATGTTCGCGGGCGGCGCCTCAGGCGTGATGTGTCTGGTCGGCGGCGTGCTGCTGCTGAAACGTCGTTTGTTCAGCCCACGCGTTCGGGCCACCACTACCGGTGCGGATATTCTGGTGCTGTCCATTCTGGTTATCCAGTGTGCCCTTGGCCTGCTGACCATTCCGTTCTCCGCTCAGCATATGGACGGTAGCGAGATGATGAAACTGGTGAACTGGGCGCAAACCGTGGTGACATTCCACGGCGGTGCATCTGAATATCTGGATGGCGTGGCGTTTATCTTCCGTATGCACCTGGTGCTGGGTATGACGCTGTTCCTGCTGTTCCCGTTCTCGCGTCTGGTGCACATCTGGAGCGTTCCAGTTGAATACCTGACCCGCAAATACCAGATCGTTCGTGCGCGTCACTAATCGGTTATCTGTGTAAGATAAAACCCTGCTCCGGCGGGGTTTTTTTATGCCTGTTTGCCGGATGGCGGCGTAACCGCCTTATCCGGCCTACACAGGCGTCAGCTCTCTGTATGCCTGATAAGCGCAGCGCATCAGGCCTATTGCGGGCACGTATTGAGGGCAGAATATAGTGCATTGCAGTTGGATTGGGTGTTGATGCTTTATGAAGTAATGGTGGTGGGGGAAGGATGACTCAGCGCTGCGCGCTTCGCCCTTCGGGTCGTTGCCTGCGGCAACGCTTTCTCGCTGACGCTCGAATCGAACCTTAGTCGAAGATTCTCATCCTTCCAGCATGGGCAGAATATAGGGCATTACAGTTAAATTGGGGGTTGATGCTTTATGAAGTGATGGTGGTGGGGGAAGGATTCGAACCTTCGAAGTCGATGACGGCAGATTTACAGTCTGCTCCCTTTGGCCGCTCGGGAACCCCACCAGGGGTATACTAATTTTATGAATCTACAGGAATGAATGGTGGTGGGGGAAGGATTCGAACCTTCGAAGTCGATGACGGCAGATTTACAGTCTGCTCCCTTTGGCCGCTCGGGAACCCCACCACGGGGTAATGCTAATTACTGGCCTGCTTCCTTTGGAAGCGGGGCGCATCATATCAGATGATGCGCCCCTGTAAAGTATTCCGTTGATAAAAAAGAACTGGTTGCCTGATTTTTACGCGTAAAGATGTAAAGGTAACCAATTATATTATCAATCGATTACAGAATAATCGTTCGGTTACCGTAAACAAAAACGCGTTGAGCCAGAACCTGATACAGCGCGCGGCTTAATACATTTTTTTCAACGTCACGGCCGGCACGCATCATGTCTTCTGCGGTGTAGGTGTGATCAACGTGAATTACGTCCTGCATAATGATAGGGCCTTCATCCAGGTTATCATTCACATAGTGGGCCGTTGCGCCAATGATCTTCACCCCGCGCTCGTAAGCCTGGTGGTATGGGCGAGCGCCAATAAACGCCGGCAGGAATGAATGGTGAATATTGATAATCTTATTCGGGAAGCGTGAAACAAAGGTCGGCGTCAGAACGCGCATATATTTTGCCAGCACAACATAGTCTGGTTGGTGCGCGTCGATAGCATCGGCCATTTTCTGATCATGTTCATCGCGGGTTAAACCCTCGTGGCTAACCAGCTCAAACGGAATATCAAAGCGCTCAACCAAAGGACGCAGCGTCTCGTGGTTGCCGATCACCGCAGCGATTTCAACATCCAGTCCGCCATAATTCGCTTTCATTAACAGATCGCCCAGGCAATGTGCTTCCTTGGTGACCAAAATGACGATACGGCGGCGTCCTGCTGGCGTTAATTCACGAATAGATCCTTCGGGTAAGGCGCTATCAAGATCGGCAAGCAGCGTGACGTCGTTAAAAATGCCCTCCAGTTCGGTACGCATAAAAAAGCGCCCGGTACGGTGGTCCACGAACTCATTGTTCTGCACGATATTCAATTCATGCTTGTAACAGATATTTGTAATGCGTGCGATCAGACCTTTTTGGTCCGGGCAAATAGTACGCAGCACTTTTCGTTGTAATGAATGCATTTGCAGCGGTGATCCTGTTGAGAATGTTTGCAAAATTGATACTGTCGGGCGTTGATTAGCCGCAGCACTTCTTAAATTTTTTACCCGAGCCACAAGGGCAGGTGTCGTTTCGTCCAATTTGAGGGCGTGTACCGTCTATATAGTACCACTGACCGTTTTCTTTTAAAAAACGAGAGCGTTCAATAATGGCGCCAGTTTTTCCCTGTTCAGAAAACCGCGCGACAAAACTGACGTAGCCGATATTTTCTGAATCTACCGTCTGTTGCTCAAAAACGGTCAGTCCCAGCCATTCGGTATGCGTAAATCCTGCGATAATGTCGTCACGAAACGCAGCGGCATGGCAGTCCGCATGCCAGGTCTTGATAAGGTAATCTGCGTCTTTCATCACAAAAGCGCAGTAACGAGAACGCATGAGGTGTGACGGCGTAGGTGCTACTTGCGCGCCGGACACATAACGGTAGCAACATAGGCTATACTCGACAGCGCTACCACAGGGACAAAGCTGAGACACAAAGTACTCCCTGGAATAAAAAAACGGCGTAAAAACGCCACGGTGGCACTATGTTAACTGAGCGGTAGCGATGTTGCTACGTCTGCAAGCCAGGGGAAGTTTGTACGTACAATGAGAAAAATTAAAATTGGGCTGGCGCTAGGTTCCGGCGCTGCGCGCGGCTGGTCGCATATTGGCGTAATTAAAGCCCTTAAGCATATGGGGATTGATGTAGATATCGTGGCAGGGTGCTCCATTGGTTCGCTGGTTGGCGCGGCCTACGCCTGCAATAAATTGCCTGCACTCGAACAGTGGGTTTGTTCATTTAGTTATTGGGACGTCTTACGCCTGATGGATCTCTCGTGGCGCAGGGGAGGACTATTGCGCGGAGAACGGGTGTTCAACCAGTACCGTAATGTCATGCCGGTAGAATCGATTGAACAATGCACACGCCGCTTTGCAACTGTTGCAACCAATTTAAGTACGGGCCGGGAACTCTGGTTCACCGAAGGTGATTTGCACCTGGCTGTCCGGGCATCCTGCAGTATTCCTGGTCTGATGTCCCCCGTAGCGCATAATGGCTACTGGTTGGTCGATGGCGCGGTGGTGAATCCCGTGCCCGTTTCCCTGACGCGTGCGCTGGGCGCCGATATCGTTATTGCGGTCGATCTGCAACACGATGCGCACCTGATGCAGCAAGATTTACTCTCCTTCAACGTCAGTAGCGATGCTGAATCAGGTGATGGCGCTGACGAACTCTCATGGCATGGCCGTCTGAAAGAGCGTCTGAGCAACATTACGGCGAGGCGGACAGTGACCGCGCCGACGGCGATGGAGATCATGACGACCTCTATTCAGGTTCTGGAAAACCGTCTGAAACGTAACCGTATGGCTGGCGACCCGCCTGATATCCTGATTCAGCCGTTTTGTCCGCAAATATCCACGCTGGATTTCCACCGCGCCAGTGCAGCAATTGCTGCCGGGCAGTTGGCGGTTGAGAAGAAAATGGATGAGCTTCTACCTCTGGTGAAGACCAACGTCTAGGCACTTTTTATCAATACTTAAGTTAAATCTGACAGGCGTGAGTAGCAATAGCATGCCACTATTTATTAAAGCCAGTCAGGGGGGAGAATATGACGCAGCCATTGGTCGGAAAACAGATTCTTATCGTTGAGGATGAGCCGGTATTCCGCTCACTCATGGACTCATGGTTTTCCTCTTTGGGAGCGACAACAGCGGTGGCCGGCGATGGGCTTGAAGCACTGGACTTACTAGGTCACTTTACGCCTGACTTAATGATCTGCGATCTGGCTATGCCGCGAATGAACGGTCTTAAACTGGTTGAGTATTTACGCAATCGGGGCGATCAAACGCCGATACTGGTGATTTCAGCGACGGAAAACATGTCTGATATAGCCAAAGCGCTGCGACTCGGTGTCGACGACGTTCTTCTGAAACCGGTGAAGGATCTTAATCGCCTGCGAGAAACGGTTTTTGCGTGCCTGTATCCTAATATGTTCAATTCACGGGTTGAAGAAGAAGAGCGGCTGTTTCGCGACTGGGATGCCATGGTGGACGATCCTGCTGCTGCAGCTAAGCTGCTGCAGGAGTTACAGCCTCCAGTATCGCAAGTGATTTCACAATGTCGCATAAACTATCGGCAATTGGTTGCCGCCGATCAACCGGGACTGGTGCTGGATATTGCGCCGCTGTCGGATCACGACCTTGCTTTTTATTGTCTGGATGTCACGCGGGCAGGGGATAATGGCGTGCTGGCCGCATTATTACTGCGAGCTTTATTTAACGGCTTGTTGCAGGAGCAGCTGACGCAACAAAATCAGCGGTTGCCAGAGTTAGGTGCGTTATTGAAACAGGTGAACCATTTGCTGCGTCAGGCTAATTTACCCGGCCAGTTTCCTTTGCTGGTAGGGTATTACCACAGCGGGTTAAAAAACCTGATTCTGGTATCAGCAGGACTGAATGCGACATTAAATACGGGTTCCCATCAGGTACAAATCAGCAATGGCGTACCGCTGGGAACGCTCGGCAATACCTATCTTAATCAGTTGAGCCAGCGCTGCGAGTCATGGCAGTGCCAAATTTGGGGGGCGGGTGGTCGCCTGCGCCTGATGTTGTCTGCAGAATGAACAATTGAGCGGGGGAGGAATGAAATTGCTTCACCTCCCTCATGCTGCGAGTGCTACTATCAGCGCCAGATTTATTCGTATTTGTCTTAATTATACCGACGTGCGTCCTTTTCAGACCAGAGGCTTACCGCTGTACTGATATACTTGGATGCGATACAGATTGATGAACACGTTCAATACATGAACAGTCCAGGAGAGTTTTAAATGGCTGCTATTAATTCAAAAGTCAAAAAGGCCGTTATCCCGGTTGCGGGATTAGGAACTAGGATGTTACCGGCTACGAAGGCAATCCCGAAAGAGATGCTACCGTTGGTTGATAAGCCATTAATTCAGTACGTGGTAAACGAATGTATTGCTGCGGGTATCACTGAAATTGTACTTGTAACTCACTCGTCTAAAAATTCCATTGAAAACCACTTTGATACCAGCTTTGAGCTAGAAGCTATGCTGGAAAAACGTGTAAAACGTCAGCTGCTGGAAGAAGTGCAATCTATTTGTCCACCGCATGTCACTATTATGCAGGTACGTCAGGGACTGGCTAAAGGTCTGGGACACGCAGTATTGTGCGCACACCCTGTTGTTGGCGATGAACCGGTTGCGGTTATCCTGCCAGATGTAATTCTGGATGAATACGAATCGGATTTATCCCGCGAAAACCTGGCCGAAATGATTCATCGTTTTGATGAAACTGGCAGCAGCCAGATTATGGTTGAACCCGTAGAAGATGTTACCGCTTATGGCGTAGTGGATTGTAAAGGCGTTGAATTAGCGCCGGGCGAAAGCGTGCCGATGGTTGGCGTTGTTGAAAAGCCGAAAGCTAATGTAGCGCCGTCTAATTTGGCGGTTGTGGGTCGTTATGTTCTCAGTGCGGATATCTGGCCTCTGCTGGCAAAAACGCCTCCGGGAGCGGGCGACGAAATTCAGCTGACTGACGCTATCGATATGCTGATTGAAAAAGAAACGGTTGAAGCCTATCACATGAAGGGCAAAAGCCATGACTGCGGTAATAAGCTGGGCTATATGCAGGCGTTCGTTGAATATGGTATTCGCCATAATACCCTCGGCGCTGAATTTAAGGCCTGGCTGGAAGAAGAGATGGGTATTAAGAAGTAACCACCAGTAATTATCAGGTCAGAACGGTGCTGTTAATCCAGCGCCGTTTTTTTATACCTAATCCGGGTAGGGGCTATGCGAAGTACAGGTAAAAAAAATCCCGCCAGCGGCGGGATTTTAAGCAAACTATTTCTGAATTATTCCTTGATCAGGAAATCGTCCAGTTGCTTACCTTGTTCTTCCATCGCTTTTTTGATCACAGCCGGTGTACGACCCTGGCCAGTCCAGGTTTTAGTTTCACCGTTTTCGTCAACATAGCTATATTTAGCCGGACGCGCAGCGCGTTTAGCTTTGGTGCCAGATTTAACAGCAGCCATGCTATTCAACAGTTCGTTCGGATCAATGCCGTCAGCAATCAGCATTTCACGATATTGTTGCAGTTTACGAGTACGTTCTTCAACTTCAGCAGCGGCAGCGCTTTCTTCTTCACGACGCTCGCTAACTACAACTTCTAATTTTTCCAGCATTTCTTCAAGCGTTTCCAGAGTACATTCTCTTGCCTGCGCACGAAGAGTACGGATGTTGTTCAGAATTTTAAGTGCTTCGCTCATTGTAGTAATCTCAAACTTATATTGGGGGTGGTTTGTTGAGCTAATAATAGAGCGATAATTTCAGTTGTGCAATAGCCAGGAATGTAAGGAATTCAAAATTGCGCTTTATTTAGTATCAGAATTAATTCCTCTGTCTTAAATTCTCAGCGATGTTGGGCATAAAAAAGGCTTATTGGTGGGGGGGCTTCTCAACGGCTGAGAGTAAAAATTCAAGATTCAGGTCACATTTTATCGTGTGCAAATAGTATCACTTTGCAGTGATTTCAACCTTTTGTATTAGTTTTGCTTACGTGAATTCGCTATTAGATGGCGGCAGTGGAGAGATTCAATAACAATAAGGGAACGGTTTCTTAATTGTCGACGCTTGATAAGCGAGACTGATAAATTTCATGAGCACTATTTGTGAAAGAATGTGTATATACGGTACGGCTCCGGCTGTTTGGGCTAAGACGCCGCGCTATCATACTCCCACCCATAAAGGGCACCTGCATTTTCTGGTTATTAAGGCGGCACTGAGCGAGTCAGTACGCGCCTTTATACGTCTTTCGGGACAACGCTGCACCGACATGTTCGTGAAATATGATACAATCCAGCCCATATTTATTTCCCCAGATGAGGGTCTACGGTCAATGGCACAGCTATATTTTTACTATTCTGCAATGAATGCCGGTAAGTCGACTGCATTGCTGCAATCTTCGTACAATTATCAAGAGCGTGGAATGCGCGCTGTTGTATATACAGCGGAAATTGATGACCGTTTTGGCACTGGAAAAGTAAGTTCACGTATAGGTCTGTCGTCACCTGCAAAATTGTTTAACCAAAATTCATCATTGTTCGAAGAGATTCGCGCCGACAATGAGCAGCAAAGAATTCACTGCGTACTGGTTGATGAGTCTCAGTTTCTGACGCGACAACAGGTTTATGAATTATCTGAAGTTGTCGATCGGCTGGATATTCCCGTGTTGTGTTACGGCTTACGCACCGATTTTCGTGGTGAGCTATTCGGCGGCAGTGAATACCTGCTTGCATGGTCAGATAAGCTGGTTGAATTAAAAACTATTTGCTTCTGTGGCCGTAAGGCCAGCATGGTGTTACGTCTTGATCAGGCAGGAAGACCGTTTAACGAGGGCGAGCAGGTGGTTATAGGCGGAAACGAGCGCTATGTGTCGGTATGCCGTAAGCATTATAAGCAGGCGCAGTCTGAAGGCTCTCTGACGGCAATACAAGAACGACACAGCCACGATTAACCCTATGCGCTTCTGGGCGCTTATAAGTACAGGGTAGGCACAACTATTCATACGAGTTCTCTACCCTGTCACACGCTCTTCTGACGCTATTCTGGCTTCTTCCCTGCATGTAATCTTCATCAGGCCATATCTCGCAAGTGGCCGAGTCAGGTATTACCTCATTTTTATAGCGTAAGGCACAAAAAAAACGGTCCCGAAAAGGGACCGTTTAGAGTCAGACTAAAACTTATCTGAACGAATTAAGCGGATTTCTTCGCTTTTTTCTCAGCTTTCGGTGCAGCTGCTACTTCAGGCTTAGCAGTGGTTTCACCTTCGGTGTACTCACGGCCGTAGTAGGTATCCAGCAGAATCTGCTTCAGCTCAGCAATCAGCGGATAACGCGGGTTAGCACCAGTACACTGGTCGTCAAACGCATCTTCAGACAGTTTGTCAACGTGTGCCAGGAAGTCAGCTTCCTGCACGCCAGCTTCACGGATAGACTTAGGAATACCCAGTTCAGCTTTGATTTCGTCCAGCCAGCCCAGCAGTTTCTGGATTTTCGCGGCAGTACGGTCGCCCGGTGCGCTCAGACCCAGATGGTCGGCGATTTCAGCGTAGCGACGACGTGCCTGAGGACGGTCGTACTGGCTGAATGCTGTCTGTTTAGTCGGGTTGTCGTTCGCGTTGTAACGAATAACGTTGCTAATCAGCAGGGCGTTCGCCAGACCGTGAGGAATGTGGAACTGAGAACCCAGCTTGTGCGCCATAGAGTGACATACACCCAGGAAGGCGTTCGCAAACGCGATACCGGCGATGGTCGCTGCACTGTGTACACGCTCACGGGCTACCGGGTTCTTGGAACCTTCGTGGTAGGACGCCGGCAGGTTTTCTTTCAGCAGTTTCAGCGCCTGCAGAGCCTGACCGTCAGAGAACTCAGAGGCCAGTACGGAAACGTAAGCTTCCAGAGCGTGAGTGACGGCATCCAGACCACCGAACGCACACAGGGACTTCGGCATATCCATCACCAGGTTGGCATCGACAATCGCCATATCCGGGGTCAGCGCGTAGTCAGCCAGCGGGTATTTCTGGCCGGTTGCGTCGTCGGTTACTACCGCAAACGGTGTTACTTCAGAACCGGTACCGGAAGTGGTGGTGACGGCGATCATTTTCGCTTTCACGCCCATTTTCGGGAACTTGTAGATACGTTTACGGATGTCCATAAAGCGCAGCGCCAGTTCTTCGAAGTGGGTTTCCGGATGTTCGTACATAACCCACATAATTTTCGCGGCGTCCATCGGGGAACCACCACCCAGCGCGATAATCACATCTGGTTTGAAGGAGTTAGCCAGCTCAGCGCCTTTGCGCACAACGCTCAGAGTCGGGTCAGCTTCAACTTCGAAGAACACTTCGGTTTCAACGCCAGCCGCTTTCAGCACAGAGGTGATCTGGTCAGCATAACCATTGTTGAACAGGAAGCGGTCGGTCACGATCAGCGCACGTTTGTGACCATCAGTAATCACTTCATCCAGCGCGATTGGCAGAGAGCCACGACGGAAGTAGATAGATTTCGGAAGTTTGTGCCACAACATGTTTTCAGCTCGCTTAGCAACGGTTTTCTTGTTGATCAGGTGCTTAGGACCAACGTTTTCAGAGATGGAGTTACCACCCCAGGAACCACAACCCAGAGTCAGGGAAGGTGCGAGTTTGAAGTTGTACAGGTCACCGATACCACCCTGAGAAGCAGGGGTGTTGATCAGGATACGCGCGGTTTTCATCATCTGACCGAAGTAAGCAACGCGTTCTGGCTGGTTATCCTGGTCGGTGTACAGGCAAGAGGTATGACCGATACCGCCCATCGCAACCAGTTTCTCAGCTTTGTCCACTGCGTCTTCGAAGTCTTTCGCACGATACATAGCCAGTGTCGGAGACAGTTTTTCGTGAGCAAAAGGCTCGCTTTCGTCAACAACCTTAACTTCACCGATCAGAATCTTAGTGGTTTCTGGTACGGAGAAGCCTGCCAGCTCAGCAATTTTGTAGGCCGGCTGACCAACGATAGCGGCGTTCAGCGCGCCATTTTTCAGGATAACGTCCTGAACAGCTTTCAGCTCTTTGCCCTGCAGCAGGTAGCCGCCGTGTGTGGCGAAGCGCTCACGTACTGCGTCATATACAGAGTCAACCACGACAACAGACTGTTCAGAAGCACAGATCACACCGTTGTCGAAGGTTTTAGACATCAGAACAGATGCAACAGCGCGTTTGATATCAGCGGTTTCGTCGATAACAACAGGGGTGTTACCTGCGCCTACGCCGATTGCTGGTTTACCAGAGCTGTATGCCGCTTTAACCATGCCTGGACCACCGGTCGCAAGGATCAGGTTGATGTCTGGGTGGTGCATCAGTGCGTTAGACAGTTCTACGGAAGGTTGATCGATCCAGCCGATCAAGTCTTTCGGTGCGCCAGCAGCGATTGCCGCTTGCAGAACGATGTCAGCAGCTTTGTTAGTGGCATCTTTAGCACGCGGATGCGGAGAGAAGATGATGGCGTTACGGGTCTTCAGGCTGATCAGCGATTTGAAGATAGCAGTAGAAGTCGGGTTAGTGGTTGGAACGATACCGCAGATGATACCAATCGGTTCAGCAATAGTAATGGTACCGAAAGTGTCGTCTTCAGACAGCACACCACAGGTTTTTTCATCTTTGTAAGCGTTGTAAATGTATTCAGAAGCAAAGTGGTTTTTAATCACTTTATCTTCGACGATGCCCATGCCAGATTCGGCAACGGCCATTTTCGCGAGAGGGATTCGAGCGTCTGCGGCAGCCAGAGCGGCGGCGCGGAAGATTTTGTCAACCTGTTCTTGAGTGAAACTGGCATATTCACGCTGGGCTTTTTTTACGCGCTCTACAAGTGCGTTAAGTTCAGCGACATTAGTAACAGCCATAATGCTCTCCTGATAATGTTAAACTTTTTTAGTAAATCATCTGCTCGATACGAGAGTATAGACAGACCGACGAAAATTTGTGTAACGGTTTGAAAATCAAACGGTTAATTAACGCCCACTTTACCTTGATTTACTAAAAGAGCTTATACGCAAGCGCCAGTTAACTCTCACGCTTTACCTCCAGGGGACGTAAGCAAGGTTACTCACTTCTGAGTAGTAATTGCGTGATCTGGATCAAAATTTCGCAAAGCTGACACCTTTCAGCAGGCCCTTTTAGCGTTTATCGGTAAGTGTTAAAAAATTGGTGTGGTGAATGCTAATCACATTAGCATATTTAATACATATTAATAACACTAAGTATTAGTAGCGTATTTACGTAGATATACGCAGATAGGAGGTGAAGTATGCTGACAAAAGGCGTATCTTCAGCGCGGATTTTATCACTTTTTATGACTCATTTTATCCGGCTAACGCTTCGGAGCTAACCGTGATCCAAACGCTATTTGATTTTCCTGTTTATTTTAAATTTTTTGTTGGGTTATTTGCCCTGGTCAACCCGGTAGGGATCATCCCTGTCTTTATCAGTATGACCAGCTATCAAACTGCGGCTGCGCGAAATAAAACCAATCTCACGGCAAACCTGTCGGTCGCGATCATCCTGTGGACTTCGCTGTTCCTGGGGGACGGTATTCTGCAACTTTTCGGTATCTCTATAGATTCGTTCAGGATTGCTGGCGGTATTCTGGTTGTGACCATTGCGATGTCGATGATTAGCGGAAAACTTGGTGAAGATAAGCAGAACAAACAGGAAAAATCAGAAACGGCCATTCGTGAAAGCATTGGCGTGGTGCCGTTGGCATTGCCGTTGATGGCGGGGCCGGGGGCAATTAGCTCGACTATCGT
The DNA here is from genome assembly GCF_005281025.1 of Citrobacter sp. wls714. Lineage (NCBI taxonomy): Bacteria > Pseudomonadati > Pseudomonadota > Gammaproteobacteria > Enterobacterales > Enterobacteriaceae > Citrobacter > Citrobacter sp. wls714. Next base: position 83,311 of record NZ_SZWZ01000046.1, read on the forward strand.
TTGGGGGACGCGATACCACAGTGCAATTAACCTGTTTGGCTTTTTTATCGCGATTGCGTTGTTTGCCTTGTGTTGCTGGGGGCTGTTTCGCATGGCACCGTGGCTAGTGCGCTTGCTGGGCCAAACGGGTATCAACGTCATTACGCGTATTATGGGGCTGTTACTCATGGCCTTAGGGATTGAATTTATTGTTACTGGTATTAAATCCATTTTCCCCGGTTTGCTTGCCTGATATTCCTTCTTGAGTACAAGCGGAGCCGCTGCAGGCTCCGCTTCCTTTCATTATCAGTAAAACTTCTCACTAAAGTTGATAATCAGCATAACAACAATGAAAAATGCTGATGGTTAACGATTTAGTTATTCATTGATTTTATGGATATAACACTCAGCGCTGCGTCAGAGGGAGCACGATATTGCTGTTATTTTATTAACATCATACTCTGGGGCTTGCTGTGGGATTATCGAAATGTTATTAGTTATTTCAGCGTTTTTTTTAGATGAATGTGCTAATTAACAACCAATTGTTAAATTTATGTGCATTTTGGCGTGGGGTTGAGACCGGACAGGGGAGTCAACCATGATAATCAGCTAATTCGTTGATTATTAATGTTTTATTGTTATGGGTTTTCATTCGCAAGCCTTTGCCAGTGACATTTATTTCTAATAAAAGAGAATTAGTTAACAAATTTGTAAAATGTATTGGCGGTGAAGAAACGCATTTGGTACTTTCCGGCCAGGTATTTGGCAGAAGAATTGACGTTGATGAGAATGATTTTCAGTTGCCTTCTCTCAACAGGGTAATAGCGTGTTTCCGGCAGGGGAGACACGTAGATAATCGACGCAAGGCGGTCGTACGAATCGCCAGAATAAATAAAGTCGGTGATAGCAAGCAGTAAAACAATAAACCACCTGACGGCAGAAAATCTCCGGTGCCGTACAGGGATCCTGACAGGATTAACAGTCTGGTTAAAAAACCAGCCATAATAATGAGGGAGTACAAACACAATGACGATCATCACTAAAAAAAGTTTAGTCGCTGCGGGGATCCTCACTGCGCTAATCGCTGGAAATGTGGCCACGGCGGCAGTTGTGCCAGCGGGTGTGCAGCTTGCTGAAAAGCAGACTCTGGTGCGTAATAACGGTTCGGAAGTTCAGTCTCTCGATCCACATAAAATCGAAGGTGTACCGGAATCCAACATTAGCCGGGACCTGTTTGAAGGTTTATTAATCAGTGATGTCGATGGCAAACCATCGCCGGGCGTGGCTGAAAAATGGGATAATAAAGATTTTAAAGTCTGGACATTCCATCTGCGTAAAGATGCTAAATGGTCTGACGGTACGCCTGTTACCGCGCAAGATTTTGTGTATAGCTGGCAACGTTTGGCGAACCCAAATACTGCCTCACCTTACGCCAGTTATTTGCAGTACGGTCATATCGTCAACATTGATGACATCATCGCCGGTAAAAAGCCGGTCACCGATCTCGGTGTGAAAGCGATTGACGATCATACTTTTGAAGTCACCCTGAGCGAACCTGTTCCTTATTTCTACAAACTGCTCGTGCACTCTTCCGTTTCACCGGTTCCTAAAGCCGCCGTGGAAAAATACGGTGATAAGTGGACCCAGCCCGCTAACATTGTCACTAACGGCGCGTATAAACTGAAGGACTGGGTGGTTAACGAGCGCATTGTGCTTGAGCGTAATACCAACTACTGGGACAACGCCAAAACCATTATTAACCAGGTAACCTACCTGCCAATTTCTTCTGAAGTGACTGACGTTAACCGCTATCGCAGCGGTGAAATCGACATGACCTATAACAACATGCCGATCGAGTTATTCCAGAAACTGAAAAAAGAGATCCCGAACGAAGTTCACGTTGACCCGTATCTGTGCACCTATTACTACGAAATCAACAACCAGAAAGCACCGTTCAACGATGTTCGTGTTCGTACCGCTCTGAAGCTGGCGATGGATCGTGACATCATCGTCAACAAAGTGAAAAATCAGGGCGACCTGCCTGCCTATAGCTTTACCCCTCCTTACACCGATGGCGCGAAACTGGTCGAGCCAGAGTGGTTCAAATGGTCACAGGAAAAACGTAATGAAGAAGCGAAGAAACTGCTGGCTGAAGCCGGTTATACCGCTGAAAAACCGTTGACCTTTGACCTGCTGTATAACACCTCAGACCTGCACAAGAAACTGGCTATCGCCGCGGCATCTATCTGGAAGAAAAATCTGGGCGCTAACGTCAAGCTGGAAAACCAGGAGTGGAAAACATTCCTCGATACGCGCCATCAGGGCAACTATGATGTTTCACGTGCGGGCTGGTGCGCGGATTACAACGAACCAACTTCCTTCCTGAATATGGTGCTGTCCGACAGCTCCAACAACACGGTTCACTATAAGAGCCCTGCATTTGACAAGCTGATTGCAGACACCCTGAAAGTGACAGATGAAGCGCAGCGTAGTGAGCTGTATTCGAAAGCGGAGCAGCAACTGGATAAAGATTCTGCGATTGTACCGGTTTATTACTATGTTAACGCCCGCCTGGTGAAACCATGGGTTGGCGGATACTCCGGTAAAGACCCGATGGATAATATCCATGTAAAAGACTTGTATATTATCAAGCATTAATGGCAAGACGTGGGGCAATCATTTTGCCCCACAGTGTCTTTTTCTTCGAACTATTAACACCTCTTTACCTGAAGATCTGGGTAGAAGAGGTGTAAAGGCACACGCCAGAAGGTACGGGCAATGTTAAAATTCATATTACGTCGCTGTCTGGAAGCGATTCCGACGCTGTTTATTCTTATTACGATTTCATTCTTTATGATGCGCCTTGCGCCGGGTAGTCCATTCACCGGAGAACGCGCATTGCCGCCAGAAGTGCTGGCTAATATTGAAGCGAAATATCATCTCAACGATCCCATCTCCACACAGTATTTCAGCTACCTGAAACAGCTGGCGCATGGTGATTTTGGACCATCCTTTAAATACAAAGATTACACGGTTAACGACCTTGTCGCTTCAAGTTTTCCGGTGTCAGCGAAGCTTGGCGCTGCGGCATTTATTCTGGCGGTGCTCGTCGGCGTTAGCGCTGGGGTGATCGCCGCACTGAAGCAAAATACGCGCTGGGACTACACGGTTATGGGGATCGCGATGACCGGGGTGGTTATTCCCAGTTTCGTCGTTGCTCCCTTATTGGTCATGATATTTGCCATAACGTTGAAATGGCTGCCCGGCGGCGGCTGGAACGGCGGGGCGTTGAAATTTATGATCCTGCCGATGGTGGCGTTATCGCTCGCCTATATCGCCAGTATCGCCCGTATTACTCGCGGCTCGATGATTGAAGTGCTGCACTCAAACTTTATTCGTACCGCGCGAGCTAAAGGACTGCCGATGCGGCGGATTATTTTCCGCCATGCGTTAAAGCCTGCGTTACTTCCCGTGCTGTCTTATATGGGGCCTGCGTTTGTCGGCATTATTACCGGCTCAATGGTTATTGAAACAATCTATGGTTTGCCGGGCATTGGGCAACTGTTCGTGAATGGCGCTTTAAACCGCGACTATTCGCTGGTGCTGAGTCTGACCATTCTGGTCGGTACGCTGACTATTGTGTTTAATGCGATTGTCGATGTGCTGTATGCCGTTATCGATCCGAAGATTCGTTACTGATACTGGAGCTCGCTATGATGTTAAGTAAGAAAAACAGCGAGGCGCTGGAAAATTTCAGTGAGAAGCTGGAGGTTGAAGGTCGCAGCCTGTGGCAGGACGCGCGTCGACGTTTTATGCATAACCGCGCGGCGGTGGCAAGCCTGGTAGTGCTGGTGATTATTGCGCTATTTGTGACGCTGGCGCCAATGCTGTCGCAGTTTACCTACTTTGATACCGACTGGGGAATGATGTCCAGCGCGCCGGATATGGAGTCCGGGCACTATTTTGGCACCGACTCATCGGGTCGCGACCTGCTGGTGCGTGTGGCGATTGGCGGGCGCATCTCGCTGATGGTCGGTATTGCCGCCGCGTTGGTGGCGGTCGTGGTTGGCACGCTATATGGTTCATTGTCAGGTTATCTCGGCGGTAAAATCGACTCGGTGATGATGCGCCTGCTGGAAATCCTCAACTCCTTCCCGTTCATGTTCTTCGTGATTCTGCTGGTGACCTTCTTTGGGCAAAACATTCTGCTGATTTTTGTCGCTATCGGGATGGTTTCCTGGCTGGATATGGCACGTATCGTGCGTGGACAAACGCTGAGCCTGAAGCGCAAAGAGTTTATTGAAGCGGCGCAAGTCGGCGGGGTGTCTACCGTGCGCATCGTTATCCGCCATATTGTGCCAAACGTGCTGGGCGTAGTGGTGGTATATGCTTCGTTGCTGGTGCCCAGCATGATTCTGTTTGAATCCTTCCTGAGTTTTCTGGGGCTAGGGACGCAGGAGCCGTTAAGTAGCTGGGGCGCACTGCTGAGTGATGGTGCCAACTCAATGGAAGTATCGCCATGGCTGTTGCTGTTCCCGGCCGGTTTCCTGGTGGTTACTTTGTTCTGTTTTAACTTTATTGGCGATGGCTTGCGTGATGCCCTCGACCCGAAAGACCGTTAAGGAGCGCCGCCATGAGCGTAATTGAGACCGCAACCGCGCCGCTCGCGCAACAACAGGCTAACGCACTGCTGAACGTTAAGGATCTGCGCGTGACGTTTGCCACCCCCGATGGCGATGTTACTGCAGTAAACGATTTAAACTTTTCCCTGCGAGCCGGAGAAACGTTGGGTATTGTGGGTGAGTCCGGTTCGGGCAAATCGCAAACCGCGTTTGCCCTGATGGGGCTGCTGGCGGCGAATGGCCGTATCGGAGGTTCCGCTACGTTTAACGGGCGTGAAATATTGAATTTACCGGAGCACGAGCTGAACAAACTGCGCGCCGAGCAAATCTCAATGATTTTTCAGGATCCGATGACCTCTCTGAATCCGTACATGCGGGTCGGAGAGCAACTGATGGAAGTTCTCATGCTGCATAAAGGCATGAGTAAAGCAGAAGCGTTTGAAGAGTCAGTAAAAATGCTGGATGCGGTTAAAATGCCGGAAGCGCGCAAGCGCATGAAGATGTATCCGCATGAATTCTCTGGCGGAATGCGTCAGCGCGTAATGATCGCCATGGCGCTGCTGTGCAGACCAAAATTATTGATCGCCGATGAGCCGACTACCGCGCTCGATGTTACGGTACAGGCGCAAATTATGACGCTGCTGAATGAACTGAAAAGTGAATTTAACACCGCAATTATCATGATCACCCACGATCTGGGGGTTGTCGCCGGTATTTGTGACAAAGTGCTGGTGATGTACGCTGGACGAACCATGGAATATGGCAGCGCACGGGATGTCTTTTATAAGCCCGTTCATCCGTATTCAATTGGTCTGCTGAATGCCGTACCTCGTCTGGATGCTGAAGGGGAAGAGATGTTGACTATCCCGGGCAACCCACCGAACCTGCTGCGTCTGCCAAAAGGCTGTCCATTCCAGCCCCGCTGCCCGCATGCGATGGAAATCTGTAGCAGTGCTCCGCCACTGGAAGAGTTTAGCCCGGGCCGCCTGCGCGCCTGCTTTAAACCCGTGGAGGAACTGGTATGAATACGGTCATCGAACAACGAAAAGTACTCCTTGAAATTGCCGATTTAAAGGTCCATTTCGACATTAAAGACGGCAAGCAGTGGTTCTGGCAACCGTCTAAATCCCTGAAAGCGGTTGATGGCGTGACCCTGCGATTGTATGAAGGTGAAACCTTAGGCGTGGTGGGGGAGTCCGGCTGCGGAAAATCGACCTTTGCTCGGGCGATTATCGGTCTGGTGAAAGCCACTGATGGAAAGGTCGCCTGGTTGGGTAAAGATTTGCTGGGAATGAAACCCGATGAATGGCGCGAGGTGCGCAGTGATATCCAGATGATTTTCCAGGATCCGCTGGCATCATTAAACCCGCGTATGACCATTGGTGAAATTATTGCCGAGCCGCTGCGGACTTATCATCCGAAACTACCGGGGCAGGAAGTCCGTGACCGCGTGAAGGCAATGATGATGAAGGTTGGGTTGCTGCCAAACCTGATTAACCGTTATCCGCATGAGTTTTCCGGCGGCCAATGTCAGCGTATCGGTATTGCCCGCGCACTGATTCTTGAACCGAAGCTGATTATCTGCGACGAGCCAGTTTCTGCGCTGGACGTATCCATTCAGGCCCAGGTCGTTAACCTCTTGCAGCAGCTACAGCGTGAAATGGGGCTGTCATTAATTTTCATTGCCCACGACCTGGCGGTGGTTAAGCATATCTCCGATCGCGTACTGGTGATGTATCTCGGACACGCGGTGGAATTAGGCACCTATGACGAGGTGTACCATAATCCGCTACATCCTTATACCAAAGCGCTAATGTCTGCTGTGCCGATCCCCGATCCGGATATGGAAAGGAACAAAGTTATCCAGTTGCTGGAAGGCGAGTTGCCGTCGCCGATTAATCCTCCTTCGGGCTGTGTGTTCCGTACGCGCTGCCCGATTGCCGGACCAGAGTGTGCAAAAACACGCCCGGTTCTCGAAGGCAGTTTTCGACACGCCGTTTCCTGCCTGAAAGTAGACCCGCTATAATCGTGAGGGCTGACAAAGGTCAGCCCTTCTTTTTGGTGAGGTATTTGTGTCTGGCTTAGTTTCTTCTGTTCGCCGTACGCTTTATCGTACATTATTTGATTTAGACACACGCTCGGGGCGCCGTTTTGAAGGTATGTGCGCACTGTTCGCGCTGCTCAGCGTGATTGTTATCTTCGTTGAGTCCGGGGTCGGGACGCAATACCATTTGACCTTTGAGGAATGGCGCGTATTTGTCTGGCTGGAAGTCTTTATCACTCTGGTCTTTACTATCGAATATCTGCTGCGATTATGCTGCTGGGCCAATCCCGCTAAATATGTCTTTAGCTTCTGGGGGATTATCGATCTTGCCACCATTTTGCCACTGTATGTGATGTGGTTATGGCCGGAAATCAGTCTGAGTTATGTTTTCGCCTGGCGAGCGATGCGTGTCCTGCGCGTACTGCGAATTCTCAAATTGCTGCGCTTTATGCCTTCTCTGCGTATATTCTGGAGCGCAATAAAAAGCGCCCGTCATCAGCTAATCCTGTTCTATTCATTTATTGCCATTCTGATGATTGTTTTCGGCGCGCTGATGTATCTGATAGAAGGGCCCAAATATGGCTTTAGTACGCTGAATGCGTCAGTGTATTGGGCCATTGTCACGGTAACCACCGTCGGCTATGGTGATATTACTCCCCACACGCCGCTCGGGCGCATGGTAGCGTCAGTGCTGATTTTGATTGGTTATTCCGTGATTGCGATCCCGACTGGTTTGATAACGACGCATATGAGCAGTGCGTTCCAGCATCGGCAGAATCAGCGTAAATGTCCGCAGTGTCAGCAAAGTCAGCATGAGCACAGCGCGCAGTTTTGTAACCGGTGCGGAAGCAAATTACCGGGCTAAAAGTAAAAAAGCTGCGAGAGCAGCTTTTTTTAATTATTCGCGCCAGAGAATGTGGCAGAGCTTGTGATCTTTTTCGCGACACAACAGAACGCGGGCAAAAATATCGTTAATCTCGCCGTCTTCTGTATCTGCCAGACCAATCACCACTTCGGCAAAGAAGTCAGGATTCAGGTCAAAATCGACGTGTTCCTGCCAGTCCTCTGCCGGGTCAAATAATTCTGCACCGCCGCGCTCTTCAAACTGCAAATTGAACAGAATGATATCTGCCGGATCGAGGTTGTCCGCAGCCAGTTCGAGAAAAATATCGTAAGCCTGCTCAAGCGTTTCGTCTTCGGTCAGGCGGTTGTTCAAATCCATATCCATAATGACTACCTGTTTACTGTCTGATTGGCACGTTTTACAGCAACGGACTAAAGAAGTAAAACAGTCGCTCGGCAATCCGCTGCCAGAGTGGTCGTTTTACCCACAAACGAGCGTCAAGAAGGCGTGAACGAGAAATATAATCATCCTGCACTGCGGCGAGGTCGCCCCCGAATCCTGCGTCATCAATAACCAGCGTGATTTCAAAATTCAGCCACAAACTGCGCATATCCAGGTTAACGGTCCCGACCAGGCTCAGTTCGCCATCAACCAGTACGCTCTTGGTGTGCAGCAAGCCGCCTTCGAACTGATATATTTTGACGCCCGCGGCCAGCAGTTCGGTGAAAAAGGCCCGGCTTGCCCAGCCAACCAGCAGGGAATCATTCTTCCGCGGAAGAATGATACTGACGTCGACCCCACGCTGTGCTGCTGTACAGATCGCATGTAGTAAATCATCGCTGGGGACGAAATAGGGCGTGGTCATAATTAAATATTCACGCGCCGAATAAGCAGCAGTTAATAGCGCCTGATGGATCAAATCTTCAGGGAAACCAGGACCCGAGGCGATAGTGTGAATGGTGTGACCGCTGGCCTGCTCAAACGGCATGATATTGACGTCCGGCGGCGGGGGTAAAATGCGTTTCCCGGTTTCAATTTCCCAGTCGCAGGAGTAGACGATGCCCATCGCGGTGGCAACAGGTCCTTCCATTCTCGCCATCAAATCGACCCATTGCCCCACGCCCGCATCCTGCTTAAAGAAGCGCGGGTCGACCATGTTCATGCTGCCGGTATAAGCAATATAGTTGTCGATCATCACCATCTTACGGTGCTGGCGCAGGTCCATTCGGCGCAAAAACACACGCATCAGGTTAACCTTGAGGGCTTCGACAACTTCAATACCCGCATTACGCATCATCGCCGCCCACGGGCTACGGAAGAATGTCACGCTGCCGGCAGAGTCCAGCATCAGGCGGCAGTGAACGCCTCTTCTGGCGGCCGCCATTAACGATTCGGCAACCTGATCGGCCATACCACCCGGTTGCCAGATGTAGAACACCATCTCGATGTTATGACGCGCCAGTTGAATATCACGGATCAGCGCCTGCATCACGTCATCGGAACTGGTGAGCAGTTGCAGTTGATTCCCCTTAACGCCGGCGATTCCCTGACGACGCTCGCACAGCTTAAATAATGAAGAAGCAACGCTGCTGTTTTCCTGCGCAAAAATATGTTCACAGGCTTTGAGGTCGTTCAGCCATTTGGCCGTGGAAGGCCACATTGCCCGGGCGCGTTCGGCGCGGCGTTTACCCAGGTGGAGTTCACCGAAGGACAGATAAGCTATGATCCCTACCAATGGCAGTATATAGATGATCAACAGCCATGCCATTGCGGAGGGCACTGCGCGTCGCTTCATTAGAATGCGTAATGTGACGCCAGCAATGAGTACCCAGTAACCCAGAATGACCAGCCAACTCACCACGGTGTAGAAGGTTGTCATAAATTTAAAAATCCTTTTGAAAGCGTATTGTTAAGAGTTTACGCATCAGGATAAATCTGGCAAATAAAAACACGGGAAAACCTCTGGTCTGCATTCGGTGTGACGTTATAATGGCCGCTCAGTGACTGGAAGAGTAGTTAACATGAAGCGTAGTAGAACGGAAGTGGGACGCTGGCGGATGCAGCGTCAGGCTAGCCGCCGTAAAGCACGTTGGCTTGAAGGACAATCGCGTCATAACATGCGTATCCACACCATCAGAAAGTGTATTCTGAATCATCAACGTAACTCGTTGCTGTTTGCAATCCACAGTATCTGATCTCAAAAGGGCACCGCTGGTGGTGCCCAATGAGTACTTGAGCAAACACCATCCTTTTTTTCGTTCTTCTTATATTCATGCTATGTCACAGCGTCCCTGCCATAATGCTTCCTGATTTATTGATTGCTCGTACTGAGAATGTTTGTAACAATACTCAGGAAGTGTCTAAAAATTATAAATTATTATTTGTATTTTCTCGTTGTAATTCAAAAATGGAGTTAAGATGAAATATATAGTGGCGCTCATGCTGAGTTTCGCTCTGTCTGGGTGCACAGCCGGCGACTGGATTAATGCGGCTGGTGGAATAATGCAGGCCACAGATAAAAATCAAAAAGATGCCAGGACCAAGCGAATAAATGCAGCCAATAAAGCTGCAGGTTATTAAGAGGTAAACCCGACAATACCACGTCTGAAAGAATCTCAGACGTGGTGCTTGACACGGCAGAGAATAATTATGAGTTAAATATTCCCCGGGCTTTCGCCTCCTGACAGGTGATATAGCCATAATGCTTGCGCTGCCCGTTGCCATCAAACGCAACATAAAAAGGTGTTGTTGCATCTCCTTGTTTTAGCGTGTAATTCATGCATTTCCCATTGATTTCAGCAACATGCATTTCGCTGTCCGGGTTCCCGCCTGCTGCAATGATTTTCTCTGGTGTGGTATCTGACGCGTACGTGGCCTGAACAATTGGGTTATTATCAAATTGCATAAAACTAAAGCTGCAAGCACTTAATAAGGGGGCGAGGATGAGGCTTAAATAACGCATCGAATATCCTTGTAGAGTGTGAAATCCGTGAGAAAACGATGGCGAAAAAGACCCTGCTAAAATAATCTTATCTGTTTCCAGTCATCATTTATCTATGCTAAAACTCTGGCATTATACATAAAATGCTTCGCCGCACAAGGTTATGCCTGATAATCTGCAGGTGTAATCATTTGGTATTACATGGGATGTAGTGTTGACTACGCAAATAATAAAGGTGCATTGATTATGATATATTCGAATGCACCCATGGAAAATGATAAGCGGAGGGATAGTCACCCAGCTTATTAATATTTCGGTAAGCCGGGAGGTTAAAAAACCTTCTTATATTGTCATTCAGCCCATTTCGAAGAATTTCACATAAAAACGTTCTGTTACGTTGAACCCTTCTGCCACCTGCCTTTCAGTCTTCCAATTATCACACTCCGAGTACAAGTGTTACATTGTGGGTATCTTTGAGCAACGAGTTTTGTGTACACTTTTGCGTACTCAAAAGCCAAATGTGTACCCATTCAATGATCACTGACACAAAGCTCAGGAAGGCCCTTGGCAAGAAACGCGATGCTATCGAAACTATCTCAGATTCTCACGGACTCAATGCAAGGATAAGTCAGGCTGGAAAAGTTTCATTTTTCTACCGATACAGATGGGCTGGAAAAGCAGTCAAACTCAATGTCGGTGATTATCCAGCAATGAGCATTGCTCAGGCAAGGGAAAGGCGTCAGCAGTTCAGAACGTGGCTAACTGAGGGTTTAGATCCGCGTGAGCAAGTGAAGTTGGAAAAATTATCTCGCGAAGGTTCTATGACAGTGGCTGAAGCCTTCAATTATTGGATCGAGAAACACTGCATCGCGAATCAACTCACCAAGACGGATTATTATCAGTTGGTATTCGCCAAACATATCGCTGAACCGATGCGGAATGTCAAAGTCGACAACTCGACAAAAATGCACTGGATAGATGTATTTGATCAGATTGAAAGCAGGGTGATGGCCCATTATATGCTTTCACTGTGCAAACGCTCATTCAGGTTCTGTATTAACCGAGGCGTGATATCGACCAATCCGCTCGAGGGATTGCTACCCACTGACGTTGGACAAAAACCGAAAAAGAGAACGCGGCGCCTGGATGATCGTGAGCTGGTGGCTATTTATCGGTGGCTGCAAAACCGCATGTCCATAGAGTCCGGGTTTCTTGTGAAATTTATTATGTTGACCGGCTGTAGGACGGCAGAAATTCGGTTGAGCGAAAGGTCATGGTTCAAGCTGGATGAAAATGAGTGGATAGTTCCTGCTGGAAGTTACAAAACGTGAATCGCCACAGATAATCTAGACACTT
>NZ_SZWZ01000054.1:0-30761 GCF_005281025.1 Citrobacter sp. wls714
TTTGGCGATGCCGTGGTGGAAGTGATTGATGCGGTCATCGACCTGGCCCCGTTGCCGCAGGCTGCACGTTACGCACTTCAGACCGTCACACACACCGTGGCCCGTGCTGCCCGAACCGTCTGGTCCTTCTTCTTTGGCTGACTTCTACATCAATTAGCCTGCCTTCCGTTTCGATAAATAATGTTGCCCTGTCACGATCGATTTTGTCGATCGACCCGATCGGTTTTATTCATTATCCCTTGTAAATATCAGGTTATAGAATTCCTCAGGGATACTGCATTCAGCCATTTACTGATTAAAAATCAATGCGATGAATCGCAGGAGCGCATTCGTCCGGAGAAAAGTAATGAAAAGGTTCTTTATGACACTGACCTCCAGTCTGTTTTTCACCTCACTTCCTTCCCTAGCCGTCAGTGATACGCCCGTTTCAGTGGAGGTCAGCCATGCCGGTTATGAGTGCTATGGCTGCGTCTATGTCACAGTGACAGCAAAAACAGACACCGTTCTGATAAAAAAAATTGATGTTAACCGGGGAAAATGCCCAATGCTGACACACCGAAAAATAGCCTACAGGGGCCGGGACGTGGACGGCTGGTGGCCCACAGATAAACCGTTCACACCCCGTAAAATGGCCTTCGCTGACAGTGTCTTCTGGAAATTTGGTCACACTCTCGATTTTGGTAAAGTCTGCAATTTTGTTGAGGCCCGGGTGTTCACAGACCAGGGCACATTCACCGTCAGCCAGTGATATCGCCAGTATCACTTATCAGCTCTCTTTCTTAACGCGTCTCGCCGCCTTCAGGAGAGACCCGTATCGTCTTAACCATCACCCTCAGGAAATACTATGAAAAAGAAAATACTGCTTTCCACTCTTATGATATCAGCCCTGACTCCGGCAGTGTCACAGGCCTTTGGCAATCGTGATGTCTGGGTCAGCGGCTGGGGTCAGGGGATGTCTGAGTTTGTGATTCTGGGGAAAGGGCAGTCACAGCTTTACCTGACCTGTGAAGACACCGGCTCACGAGCGGCCACCCTGACCTTCACCGACGCAAACGGCCATCAGGTCAGTATGGATAACGGACAATCGCTGGACTTGAAAATTGACGATGAGGAGCCTGTCAGCGTCAGTGACAGCGAGTCACATGTGGGCTCAGACAACGTGACATGGGCATGGGATAAACTTCGCACCGGTAAGCGGGTCATTGTGTCCGGGGAGGGCGTAAAGGCAGCCGTGTTTACGCTTAACGGTGCGGGGAAGGTCCTTCCCGCGTTCGGGGACAGCGGCTGTCTGCCAAAATATGCCCTGCCGTAATAAAAGCCGGTAACGCCTTTCTTCTGAATTCATTCACTCTCACGACAACAGGAACCTCAGTCCATGACGGATATCACCACCCTCAGCCAGCGCCTTAACACCCGGACCCTGCATTTTGTTTTACTGACCCTTGTCACCTGCGGCGTCTGGCCGCTGCTCTGGCTGTATAAAAAGCAGGATATCATCAGCGACACCACCGGTTACCCGGTGTATGGTAAGCTCTTCATCATCTGGCTGGCCGTCTGCTATGGCCTGGGGCATCAGCTTGCCACTGCAGTATCCTCTGATGTGTACGGCTACGACCCGACCAGCGACACGCTGCTGACACTGAGCGGCCTGCTGTCGCTGGCCTGCGGCGTGATGTACGTGGTATGGGCGTTTAAAGCCCGGACCGCGCTGCGTCATTATACGCTGAACACGTTTCGCTTCGACCTGAAGATGAACGCGTTTTACACCGTCATTTTTAACATTTTCTATATCACATACTGTGTCAATGACATGCAACAGGCGCTGGCGAAACACCAGATTATTCATGGCAACACGGCGCCCGCCACACCAACAGCATCAGATGCAATAACAACGCAATCCCCGCAATAACCTTTCCCGCAACGATTCAGGCCTATACCAGGAAACACCATGCTCATTCGGGCATGGTGTTTTTCTTTGTCTGTCAACAGGGAGCGAATATGCAAAACACTGACAATATAGCGTTACCCTCCGGACCGTTCACCCGCAAACAGGCTGAAGCTGTAGTGGCAATCTACCTGAACGCCACCATTGAAGACGACCAGGGGTCACATTTCCGGCTGGTCATCCGCGACTGCAGCGAAATGCTGATATGGCGGGACTGGAATTTTGCCCCGCAGGCCGGAGAGATGCTGAACCGCTGTCTCATCAGCGACGGTATTCCTGTGTCACCGCAGCCACTGAGCCACTGAGCGGCGAAGTCCTGCACATTTTTTTCAACAGAACACAGTCCCCCACAGGCCATGCACCTTCCGGAGCATGGCCTTTCTGCTTTTATGCCTTTTCACCTGATATCAGAGGTATTAACCATGCGCTTAGCCAGCCGTTTTGGTGCGGCCAGTCTCGTACGCCGCGACCGCCCACTGACCCGCGACGAACTGTCCCATTACGTTCCCAGCGTATTCAGTGAAGAAAAGCACGAATCACGCTCAGAACGTTATACGTATATCCCGACCATCACACTGCTTGATAATCTGCAGCGGGAAGGCTTCCAGCCGTTCTTTGCCTGCCAGACCCGCGTGCGCGACCTGAATAAACGCGACCACACAAAACACATGCTGCGTCTGCGGCGTGAGGGGCAAATCACCGGCAAACAGGTCCCCGAAATCATTCTGCTTAACAGCCACGACGGCTCCAGTTCATACCAGATGCTGCCGGGCCTGTTTCGCTTTGTCTGCCAGAACGGACTTGTCTGTGGCGAAACCTTTGGTGAGGTTCGCGTACCGCACAAGGGCAATGTGGTGGAGAAAGTCATTGAAGGGGCCTATGAGGTGCTGGGGATATTTGACCGGGTGGAGGAGAAGCGGGATGCCATGCAGTCACTGCTACTTCCTCCGCCGGCACAACAGGCGTTTGCCAGAGCCGCCCTGACGTACCGCTTTGGGGAAGAGCACCAGCCGGTGACGGAAGCACAGATTCTGTCTGCGCGACGCTGGCAGGATGAAAGTTCCGACCTGTGGACCACCTACCAGCGTATCCAGGAAAACCTGATTAAAGGCGATCTGCCGGGCAGAACAACGAAAGGCAAACGGGCCCACACCCGTGCGGTTAAAGGCATTGACGGCGACGTGAAGCTCAACCGCGCCCTGTGGGTCATGGCGGAAAGCCTGCTCGAGAGTCTGAAGTAATGCAGTGTATTCCCGGCGGCGTGATTCAGGTTTCGCCACATCAGTTCCCCCTGAACAGTGAGCAAGGCTGCCGCTCCATCTCTGATGACGACCTGTGCGCCTGGTGCTCTCACCTTCTTTATCGTCCCGGTGAACTCAGCCAGTGCAGCGTAAGTATCCCTGAGGGGCCCTGGCCTTCACGCTGTGATGAGAATGGCTACGCACAGTCCTGTCCGTCACTTCGTTTTAACAACCCATCCGAAAATACAAAGGAAATCAAATGAACAACATGCTCACCCTGGACGACAATACCGTCGACTCAGCATCCACTGAACAACAGCACGCAACCGCAATTGTCTGCACACCTGTACCGGATGAACAGCGCATTGCCTTCTGGCCGCAGCACTTTGGCAGCATTCCACAATGGATAATCCTTGAACCGGCTGTTTTTGCGTGGATGGAGCGTTTCTGTGAGCACTACAACGGCGGCATCTGGAATTTTTATACTCTGGCCAACGGTGGGGCATTTATGGCTCCGGACACTGACATAGGCGACGATGAAAAATGGGTGCTGTTTAACCCCATGAACGGCAACGGCGCGGAGATGAGCGCTGAAGCCGCCGGGATTGCGGTCTGTCTCATCGCCTACAGCCACCACGCCTGCCGTACGGAATGCGATACCATGACCGGACACTATTACCGCCTGCGCGATTACGCGATTAACCACGCGGAATGCAACGCCATTATGCGTATTATTGACTGAGAGAGCTCTGGTATGGAACAACAGCTACCGTTATTTGCCGCCTCATTAACGTCATCAGAACAACACACTATCCGGGAAGCCTTAACCCTGCTGGAGTACCAGCTACGTGAACCCGGCACGTCATTTACCTCCAGCCATGCGGTTCGTGACTGGCTGCGTCTGCAGCTTGCCACACTTGACCGCGAAGCTTTCACCGTCCTGTGGCTTGATAACCAGAATCGACTGATAGCCCACGACACACTGTTCCTGGGGACGATCAACACTGTCACCGTTCATCCGCGTGAGGTCGTTAAATCCGGCCTGAAAAATAACGCTGCCGCAGCCATTCTTGCGCATAACCACCCGTCGGGAGAGGCTGAACCCAGTAAAGCCGACAGGCTGATTACGGAACGTCTGAAACAGGCTCTGGAACTGGTTGACATTCGCCTGCCGGACCATCTGATCATCGGCGGGATGGATATTGTCTCTTTTGCTGAGCGCGGCTGGCTGTAAGGAGTAAACAGCGATGAAAATAATCAGCAAACGTCAGGCAATGGCAATATACCGTCAACACCCGCAGTCCCGGTTGTTTCGCTTCTGTACCGGGAAATACGTGTGGTCCGGCAGTATCTGCCGCTATGCCGGCCGGGAGGTGCAGGATATCAGTGGTGTGCTGGCTGTATTCGCTGAACGCCGCCAGGATCGTAACGGCCCGTATGTCGTATTGCGTAGCGTCACGCTCAATTAACCTTAATTAAGGAGCACTAAATTGTCGAATCCAATACCTCCAGTAAACCATGATGTCTCTGAGCCCTGGTGGGGGCTGAAACCGGGCATCACTCCGTGTTTTGGCGCACGACTGGTACAGGAAGGCAACCGCCTGCATTATCTGGCTGATCGGGCCAGTATCGCCGGTGTGTTCAGCGATGCGGATTTACGCCATCTCGATCAAGCATTTCCGGTACTGCTCAAACAGCTGGAATTAATGCTGGTTTCCGGTGAGCTCAATCCCTGCCATCAGCACTGTGTCACGTTATATGCAAAAGGGCTGACCTGTGAAGCAGATTCCCTCGGATCACATGGCTACATTTATACAGCAATTTATCCGACACCAGACGACAGCATAACCCGGTAACCCCGTCCCATAATCCTTCATTCTTTTTAACCCGACTTCATTCAGGAACATTTCATTATGCAAACCTTATCCGCCATCTCGAAGCGGAAGGCACCGTCACGCCCGACGCCCGTTGAAATCTGGCAGCAACTTCTTACGTATCTGTTAAAAAGACATTACGGCCTTTCGCTTAGCGACACGCAATTTTCCGATGAGGAGATTATTACGCAATATATTGACGCCGGTATCTCACTGTCAGATGCACTCAATTTTCTCGTTGAAAAATCTGAACTGGTGCGGATTGATCGTCCCGGTTTCTCCATTAAGCATCAGTCCCCTTTTATCGGGGTGATTGATATTCTCCGGGCCAGACGGGCAACGGGTTTGATGCAACGTAACGGGTATAAAAGGATCACTCTTCTCATCGCTGGAAATGCAGCTCAGGAGCAACATTCATGAAACTATCCCTGACGGCAGAAGCCGATGCTATCAATGTACTGGCCCTCAACATGGGTCGTATCATCGTGGATATCGATGGCATTGAACTGGACGACATTATTAACGCGATCTGCGACAACGGATATTCACTTCGTATTGCTGATACCCCCGGAAAGCGGGTTGTTGAAGATCCATTACTACCCGCCGCCCACCTTACCGGTATCCATTGCAGTACCGCGCATATCACCGAAGCCGACAACACCCTGCTGTACAAACAGTCGCATCAGCATGAAGACTTTAGCGAGTCAGAATGGATCCATTTTTCGGGCACCGGCTATCTGCTCCGTCTGAGCGCGTGGTCATTTCCGGTGTTGCGGCTAAAACGACTCGGTTTGTCGAAAGCCTGTCGTCGTCTGGTGGTAGCACTTATGCGTCGTTACTCCGTCAGCATTATTCATCTTGATGCCTGTGGCGAAGTGCTGCCAGGTTTTCCCACATTTGACTGGTAACACAACATCAATCACCACAAAAAACTCTAATTCCAGAGTTAACCACTGAAGTCGCTCTCAATAGTCTGGCTGGCTGCAGGACAATATCGATAACAGTACGAGGATCATCTTCGACAACGACGAAGACAACACCAACTCAGCAAAGTTGTTGTCCTGGATTGAGCGGGTGCGAAATGATGTTCGCACCCGCTCAATCCAGCTTCTGCAACAGACCAGAACTGATTAACCACCAGGCAATACTCATTACACACGTATAAGCGCCAGCCCTTACCGGCTGGCGCTTTGCTTTTAGATAAAGGAAAGAAAAGATGTCAGACCTTAACTTCACCGAATCCGAAGTGTTAACCGACCATACCGATGTGATTTGCTCGACCAGCATTGAACGCATCGTCACCGGACGTAATGCCGCGCTGGCACAGATTGAAGCGCTCATTCAGCAACTCAACGATATTTCAACACTGACCCGCAGTATTGGCGGTAAAACCGCTCTGGACTGGGCCATGAAGCAGGAATTCCGCTGTGGTTGCTGGTTGATGGAAAAACCAGAAACAGCGATGAAAGCCATTACCCGTAATCTCGATCGTGGTATATGGCGCGATTTAATGAAAAAGTCAGGGATGCTTTCCATCATGGACGCTCAGGCGCGTGATCAGTGGTACAGAAACCTTGAGGGGGATGGCATTCCTGCAGTCAGCGAAGCCAACATTCTGAGCACTTTTGAGCAACTGCATCTGAATAAAGGTGATGTGTTTGAGCGGGGTGTGATTAACGTATTTAAGGGTCTGAGCTGGGACTACAAGAGCAACAGCCCGTGTAAGTTTGGAAAAAAGATCATCGTGACAGGGCTGGTGAAATATGACCGTTGGGGATTTGGACTTAACTGGGGCTGGCGACGTGATCGGCTGTCGGACCTTGAGCGCATGCTGATGCTTCTGGACGGAAAACCGGTTCCCGACAACCGTGCCGACATCACCCGTCGTCTCGCCGATCATATCCATGCTAACCGGCACAGCAATCGTTACGAGGATGAGATGTTTTCGATCAAATACTTTCAGAAGGGGACAGCGCACATCACCTTTAAGCGGCCAGAACTGGTCGATAAGCTGAATGACATCATCGCCCGTCACTACCCTGGAATGCTGGCATCCGGACAGTAATCAGGGGCCTGCACATATGTGAAATGTCAGTACCAGTGCAGTATTAAACAAACCCCTTGCCAGGTTCGCCTGCTTATGGACAATATGATACTGGCGTTCCTGGTGCTTTTCTTCTGGTGGTTTGTTACTGGATTCTGTAACGCACCAGGAGCGTCACCAGACAAAGGACCATCATAAAGTATCAACATATCAGCCTGATGCGAGTATCCCCCTTATCGTCACCGATTTGGGTTTCGGATTCATACCAATCGGGAATGAGGGTACAAATGAGGGCATAAATATAATCACATCAAAAATTTTTCTTATAAATCATAAAAGTAAAACAAAAGATCGATTCCGAATCCGGCACCACTATTTAAAGAACCCGCCCAAAAGGCGGGTTTTTGCTTTGGGGTATTTCTAAAATTATCCCCATCAAATAACCCCGTGATAGCAACATCACCACCACAGGGGTTCTCAATTATTCCTTCACCACAATCAGCGGCTCGATATCGCTCTCTTTTTTAATTACCAGCGACTCGTCGCCGCGCAGACAGGTACCGCCGTAGTTACCGCCTACGGTGAAGGTACAAACCTGAATATATTTACCGGCAACCTTCGGCAAACACCAAAGCTGCTGATAAATGTTCTTCTGCTCGGCGAACTTACCGCTGGTTTTATCCAGGAGCTCTTCCTGATGACTCACCAGATCGATGTTGCTGCCACAACGTCCTGCAATAGGTTTCACCGCATAACCGGTTTGTGCCAGCTCTTCATTAACAGTGAAATCCGTATCAAGCAGATAGCGGTGGTGCGGGAATAATTGCCACAGGATCGGCAGAATCGCTTTGTTGCCAGGGATCACCGTCCACAGAGGCTCGAAGACCAGCACTTCCGGGCGTAGTAGCACGTCTATCAAACGCACTTCCTGATTGGTATGCCCGGTACGGATGGGCACTGCGGCATACTCCGTTTCGCTGACCTCTCGCACCTGCTCTATCGCGGTTTCCCACGCCCAGGTTTTCCAGACGCAGTTCACCAGGCGACCATCGCCGTCAATCAACTGACCGGCGTCATCCCAACGTAGCTCATCGAGGCCACGCAGAATTTTGCTGTCAAACCCGGCCTGACGCAGCGCCTGCTGCATAAACTGCGCGTGGTAGTTTTCCTCAATATCCTTATCCTGCATGATGTGGACAAAAGGACGCGCGCGGCTATGTTTCCAGGCACCAGCCAGTTCGTTGATCAATCCTTCAGCCGGATTATGTCCCTGTCCTGTGTAGCCCCGCTCGGCCCATCTTTCGAGGATCAAACCGGCTTCGGTATGACAGGATGCGGAATCGGCGTTGTACTCATACACCTTCAGTCCGCGTTCATCCATACAGAAATCCATACGCCCGGTGATCATATGATGCCGACGACGCTGCCAGGAAAGACGCAGCCGCGGCCAGAGGATTTTCGGGATGTCGAACAGCGCGAGCAGGTTGTCGTCTTTCAGCACTTTGTCGGTCGCGTGTAGATACATCAGGTGCAGTTCGTTGGTGGCTTTAATCAGCTCCTGCTCCGCACTCTCGGTAATGGTGAAGTACTGATGCGGATCCTGATTAATGACGTGGCCGTTCGCCAGCACGTAGGCTTTTTGCAGCGGATCCTGTTCATCCAGCCATTTACCGTCAAACTGCCCGTTATCTTCCAGTCGCGCGCCGCCAATTTTTAGTGAGTCAGTAGCGATCTCCGGCTGCGGCAGGCTGTAACGGGTATCATCGGTCTGGATCATCCAACCAAGAATGGTGGTGTCGTCAAAGGTATCACGCAGGGTGTAACAACCGTTTTCAACCACCATTTCCAGTTCGCGGGTCCACTGCTGTCCGGGAGGCAGCGGCGTGTGGATCACGTTCTGTTCGGCAATGCGGATTTTGTTTTCCAGCAATTGGGTGACTACCGCCACATGGCCGGTGTCTTTAAATTCGCCGCCTTTCTGCCAGATCAGCAGAGCACCTGCAACTGGCGCACGGGGTGAACCATTCGGAAATGCCTGTAACGGCAGGATATTGTCATTCACCACTTCGCGCAGGAAGCGTAAGGAGAAGATCTCCCATGCCATGCCCACATCGGTGAAGACCATGCCATAGTTCAGGAAGAGAAAACGGCGGGCAAACTCTACGCACTGCCATTTGTGGCCCATATATTCGTCGTCGATATAGCTGCGAAATGCCGCATCATCGTCGTAGTCCCGTGGGTCGAGGGAGCTGTAATCTGAAGAGTAGATTGCTACGCCACCTGGGGCGTAGCCCAATAATGTCCCGAATGGGGCATCCTGACTGGTCGTTCCTTTGCTCATGCACCTTACCTCAAAACAATACAGCCTGAGCAGGTTGGCGTGAATTTTTCGCTCTGATTGCCTGCTCTGCGACACTAACCGGACAGAGGTCGACATCATCATACACCTCAACGCAGCGGCTGGCGCTCAGAGGCGAAAAATTCACAGCAGGAACTACGCTTTTGTCAGGGTGACCGGTACGCTTTTATACGCCGGAGTCAAACTTTGTGTGTCTACCGCATCCAGCGAAAGCAGGACATTCGCTTCAGGCAGATAAGCGCCAACAGAGCCTGCCGCCATGTTGTAAATCACCACCGTTAAACCGTGCATAACACGTTCCGCACAGGGCTGGCCGTTGTCGTCCAGCGCCTGAACGTTGACCACATCTCCCTGGCTCAGACCGCGAGCCGCCGCTTCTTCGGCGCTTAAAAACACCACATCACGCCGACCGGTAATGCCACGATATCGATCGTTCATACCATAGATAGTGGTGTTGTACTGATCGTGGCTGCGCAGCGTCGCCAAAACTAACGCATCCGCAGGTTGGTTTTCCCGCTCCACCGCTTGCTGATGACTGACGATAAAGTTGGCTTTACCATTCGCCGTTCGCCACTCACGGCGCGAAGCAGGCGTATCCATGCGAAATCCGCCCGGCTCGGCAATACGTGCGTTGTAATCGTGGAATGCCGGGATCACGGCTTCAATGGCGTCACGAATCAACGCGTAGTCCCCGGTTAACGCTTCCCAGTTGATCGGCGAAAGCGGTAGCGTGGCACGAGCCATGCCCGCCACAATCGCGGGTTCCGATTTTAGCCAGCGGGAAGCCGGTTTCAGCGCGCCGCAGGAGGCGTGAACCATCGACATCGAGTCTTCGACGGTCACCGACTGAATCCCCGTCGCCTGCATGTCGCGCTCCGTTCGCCCTAATGTAGGTAGCAGGTAGTTATGCTTTGCCAGCAGCAGATGCGATCTGTTCAGTTTGGTCGCCACATGGACCTGCAGATCCAGACTTTTCATCGCCGCAAAAGTACGCTGCGGCTGCGGCATCGCCACCGCCAGATTACCGCCCATGCAAATGAGCGCTTTTGCCTCTCCCCGTTCGATGGCACGAATGCTCTCCACGCTGGAGCGGCCATGCTTACGCGGCACGCTGATAGCGAAATACGACTCAAGGCGTTGCAGGAACTCTTCGGGCGCCGCTTCGTTGATCCCCACAGAACGATCGCCCTGCACGTTAGAATGACCGCGCAACGGGCAGATCCCCGCGCCGGGCTTACCCATATTGCCTTTCAGCAACAGCAGGTTTACCAGTTGCTGAACGTTCTCAGTGCCGTTTTTATGCTGGGTGATCCCCAACCCGTAACAAATAATGGTGGCGCGGGATTTGTTGTAGCTGTGTGCGAGGTCCTCCATCTGACTGCGCGTCAGTCCGGAATCCTGTTCCAGTTTTGCCCAGCTACACTGGCGTAAATCGTCATACAGCGTCGAATAGCCCTCGGTATGCTCATGAATAAAAGCATGATCGAGGCAGGGCTGTTGATCCAGTAAGATCCGCGCTTCATCCATTTCGATCAGCGCTTTCATTATGCCTTTGAGCAGCGAGCCGTCACCGCCTATTTTAACCTGATAGTAATCGCTGCTTAGCTCCGTGGCCTGGCCGCCGAACATCTCTTTTGGGCTTTGCGGGAAGCTAAAGCGCTCAAGCCCCCTTTCGTTCAGCGGGTTGATGGAGATAATTTTGGCCCCACGTTTGGCAACGTCGCGTAAGGTGGTCAGCATGCGTGGATGGTTAGTGCCCGGGTTATGCCCGATACAAATCACCAGATCGCAGTGGTCAAAGTCGTCCAGTTCAACGGTCCCTTTCCCAAGGCCAATGGCTGGTGTTAACCCTGCGCTGGTCGGCCCGTGGCACATGTTAGAGCAATCAGGGAAGTTACTGCTGCCGTATTCGCGGGCAAACAGTTGATACAGAAATGCCGCCTCATTTGAGGTTCTGCCGGAAGTGTAAAACTCAACTTGTTCCGCAGAATCATAGCTGCGCAAGCGCTCACCGATCTCGTGGAAGGCGATATCCCAATCCACTGCCTGCCAGGTGTCTGACGCTGCATCGTATTTCATTGGATGCGTCAAACGACCAATGTTTTCCAGTTCATAATCGCTATAGTGCCAGAGCGTAGAAACCGGATGACGGCTGAAAAATTCCGGTAACGCTTTCTTGCTGGTTGTCTCCCAGGAGACCGCCTTCACGCCATTCTCGCACAACTCCATTGGCGCACGATGCCCTGGGTCCGGCCACGCACAGCCCGGACAATCGAACCCTTTCACCTGGTTCATTTTGAACATCGCGATAATGTCGCGTGCGACGGCCTTTTGCGAAAATACCGAAGCAGTGACGGCTTTTACCGCGCCCCACCCACCCGCCGGGCCCTGATAATCGCTTACTCCTGGAACACCATTTTTCATTATTACTGCTTATTCACCGCCAATTTTTGATGGTGAATACGGTAGCAATTTCCGTCCAACATTGATTTCCTCTTCATGGAGTACGGCCCGGCTACAATGAACGGGTTAGATTTATCTTCCCCTTTCAGCACAAAGCGACATAAAGTCCCAATCTGTTAAATTGAGTTCTACCTAACTGCTACACTGCATCAACACAACCACTCAGAAGGCAGGTCAACATGTCAGACAATACCTATCAGCCCGCGAAAGTCTGGACGTGGGAAAAATCGAACGGCGGCGCATTCGCCAATATCAACCGCCCGGTTTCCGGTGCCACCCATGAGAAAACGCTGCCGGTCGGCAAACATCCGCTGCAGCTCTATTCGCTGGGTACGCCAAACGGGCAGAAAGTAACGATTATGCTGGAGGAGCTACTGGCGCAGGGCGTCAAGGGCGCGGAATACGATGCCTGGATTATCCGTATTGGCGATGGCGATCAGTTTTCCAGCGGCTTTGTTGAGGTGAATCCGAACTCGAAGATCCCTGCGCTGCGCGATCATTCGCAAAACCCGCCGGTTCGCGTTTTCGAATCTGGCGCAATCCTGCTCTATCTGGCGGAAAAATATGGTTACTTCCTGCCGCAGGATTTGGCGAAGCGCACTGAAACGCTGAACTGGTTGTTCTGGCTACAGGGCGCAGCCCCCTTCCTCGGCGGTGGTTTTGGTCACTTCTATAACTATGCGCCGGTAAAAATTGAGTACGCTATTAATCGCTTCACAATGGAAGCCAAGCGCCTACTCGACGTGCTGGATAAGCAATTAGCGCAGCATCAGTTTGTGGCCGGAGATGAATACACCATTGCCGATATGGCGGTCTGGCCGTGGTTTGGCAATGTGGTTCTGGGCAACGTGTACGACGCGGCAGAGTTCCTTGATGCAGGAAGCTATAAGCACGTGCAACGCTGGGCAAAAGAGATTGCAGCGCGTCCGGCGGTTAAGCGTGGCCGTATTGTAAACCGTACCAACGGGCCGCTGAACGAGCAGCTTCATGAACGCCATGACGCCAGCGACTTCGATACCAATACCGAAGATAAGCGCCAGGGTTAACGTAAGATGCCGGATGGCGGCGCTAACGCCTTATCCGGCCTACATATAAGGCGCGGGCCTGATAAGCGCTGCGCCATCCGGCATAAAATCACGCGCTGGTGACGTCGTACTCCATGCGGCGAAGTGCGTCTAACGTGGCTTTAGCTTCATCTTCATCAATGATGCTCATGGCGAACCCTACGTGCACCAGCACCCATTGCCCGACCAGCTCAGCCGTATTACCTTCACAAATCAGGGCAATATTGACATCACGTTTGATGCCGCACACTTCAACCTGCGCAAGCTGGTGAATATCTTCACCAACGGCCAGAACCTGACCAGGGACTCCAATACACATATCTGACTCCGCCCCATAGCAACCTATGGGTTATTCGACTTCAATACTTTTCACTTTCAGTGAATCGCCAGCATCAACCCGCAGACGATCGCCCTGACATAGTGGACACTGCGCATCATGCTGGGTGATTTCCACAACCTGACTGCAATCCCAGCACCACGCCTGGGCTGGTTTGTAATCAATATGCAGCTCACAACCCTGTGCCAGCGTCCCCTGACAGACGATGTCGAAACTGAAACGGACGGCACTCTCCTCAACGCAGGAGAGTGCGCCAATTTCCAGCCAAACGCCGGTTACGCGTTTGACACCGTGCTGCTCTGCCTGCTGTTGAACAATCTCAACCGCGCTCTGACAAAGGGACAGCTCATGCATTTTCGCAGTTCCGACGACCCAGCAGCAGCGCGCGGCGATTTAGCTGCGGTGCATTCGGATTGCTCACCGGCAGCGATAACAGCATGCGCGCGCAATCATCAGCCAGACGGACACCTTCTTGTGCCGACATGCTGTGCGAAAGCGGCGACATCAGCGAACAAGAGAGATATTGCGATACGCCCTCCAGTTCACCCACGGTAAAGGTCATTTCGCCATACGGCAGACGCAACCCGATTTTTTCGCTGACTTTACGCACCGGCCAGATCTGAGCCGGTCCGGGGAAAATCAGTGCGCTGAGCATCCAGGGTGTGATAACACACCCCGTCCACTGACCTTCAAACAGCGTAAAATCAGAGACATACACCGGCATATTTGGATGCAGGAAGGAAAGATCGTGCATCGAACTCCGGGCAATCTCTTCAAACGCCGCCTGAATTTGCGTCTTCGGGGCCGTCTGAAAACCGACAAACTCCTCAGACATGAGCCGCCTCCCGAGGGATCGCTTCAACGCCTGATTCGCGAAGCGCGGCAAGAACCTGCTCAAGCGCAGGTTCAATCATGGCTTCAACCGTTGGCGTTAGCCCAATATGCGGTTCCAGCGATTCCGGAATAATACCGACTAACGTCAGCTTTTTCGGAAACTCGCCGGTGAAACGCAGGGCCGACAATACGTCGGCCAGGCCAAGCTGGTGCGGTGAGATTTTGTTCGTAAACAGCGCCGGGATCTCTTCATCCCGCAGGACCATCATCGTTCCCGGCGTGTTTTTCTTCGACACGATGGCGTCAGCAATGATCAGATGATCCCTGTTCGCCATATCGCCGAGAAGCTCCATCCCAGCCGTACCACCGTCCAGAACATCAACAAAGTCTGGCAGGATGTAACGTTGCTCTAACGCCTCAACGATACGCACCCCGATAGCTTCGTCGGTCAGCAAAATATTGCCGACCCCTAAGACTAATATCCGCATTACAGAACCTTAACTGAGACCACTTCGTTCCCGTCAACGTCCACCACATGCACCGCACATGACATACAAGGGTCGAAGGAGTGAATGGTACGAACCACTTCCAGCGGTTTGTTTGGATCGGCGATTGGCGTGCCTACCAACGAGCGCTCGTATGGTCCGACTTCATCGTTGAAGTTACGTGGGCCTGAGTTCCAGGTTGACGGAACAACCGCCTGGTAGTTGCTGATAATACCGTCTTTAATCACCATCCAGTGAGACAGCATACCGCGCGGCGCTTCGAGGAAACCAACGCCTTTAAATTCGCCCGTTGCCGGAATATCCGGTTTCACGAAGGTGGTGTGGTCGCCTTTGCCGATGTTCACAATCAGCGCGTTGTACTGATCCTGCAGAACGTTCTGCAGTTCACAGCAGTGAACGGTACGGCCAATGATACGGCCCAGCGTTGAGTGCAGTTGCGACACTTCGATGGTTTTACCGGTCAGCTTGGTGTAAATCGCGATGATTTCATTCAGCTTGGCATGAGTAGACTCGCGTTTAGCCGCCAGTTTACACAGCATGTTGGCCAGCGGACCCACTTCAACCGTTTTACCGTAGAAGGTCGGCGCTTTAACCCAGGAGTATTTGCCGTCATCAGACCAGCCGGTGTAATCCGGAACCGTTGTGCCTTCCCACGGAGCCTGTGGCGCTTCGTCTTTGTACCACGCGTGTTTCGCACTCTCCTGAATCCCTTTGATCAGGTACTCATCGGAGTGAGAGGTGATCGGACGATAGGTCGACAGATCTTCATTGGTGATGTAACCACCCGGGAACAGGAAGCTGCCGTTTTTACCGTCAGTCGGGAATTCCGGCGCGCTCAGATAGTTAACCGCACCCTGACCACGTTCCAGCCACTCAGGGTAGAACGCAGCAATAACCGCGGTATCAACTTTGTAAACCTGCTCAACAAAGTCGCTCAGCTTGTCGATGAAGGACTTGATGTACATCAGACGCTCAAGGTTCAGCACGCCGAGGCCGTCGAGGTTAATTGGGTTAGCAACTCCACCTACCGCCAGGTTCTGGATGTGCGGCGTTTTACCGCCCAACAGCGCTACAACGCGGTTGGCATCACGCTGGCATTCCAGCGCCTGCAGATAGTGAGCAACAGCAATCAGGTTCACTTCCGGCGGCAGCTGCATTGCCGGGTGACCCCAGCAACCGTTGGCAAAAATACCTAACTGACCGCTTGCGACAAGATCTTTGATCTTATTCTGAACCTTGGTGAACTCTTCCGTGCTGTTCAGGTGCCAAGAGGACACACCATTCAGCATCGCGGACGCTTTCGCTGGATCGGCTTTCAACGCGGAGGTGATGTCCACCCAGTCCAGCGCCGAGAGCTGATAGAAGTGAACAATGTGGTCATGCGTGGTGTGCGCGGCCAGAATGATGTTACGGATGTACTGTGCGTTCACCGGAACATCAATATTCAGCGCGCTTTCTGCTGCACGAACGGAAGAGATAGCGTGAGTGGTAGTACAAACGCCACAGATACGCTGAACAATCATCCAGGCATCGCGCGGATCGCGGTTTTTCACGATCTCTTCCATGCCGCGCCACATGGTACCGGAAGCCCATGCTTTAGATACCACGCCATTTTCGATTTCGCAGTCGATGCGTAAATGACCCTCAATACGGGTTACCGGATCAATAGTAATTCTCTGGCTCATGCTTTGCTCGCCTCATGACGATTTTGATCGTTTTGTTTTAAAGGAGGAAGTATCGGCAGTAGACGAATGAGTACGATGTATGCACAAATCTCAATAGCCACAAAACCAATAGAAATCAACAGTTCTTCCCAGGTTGGGAAGTAGTGGTAGCCACCACCAGGATTGAACGCCACCAGCGAATAGGACAGACGCCATGTCGCACAACCCAGCAATGCGCTCAACGCGGACAGATACAGCATGCGTGAGTCATTACGCAGCTTAGTGACGCGCAGCACCACCAGCGGGAAGACCATCAGTACGACTTCAATCCAGAACATTACGGAGTAAAGATCGCCTGCAAACGCATAGGACAGTTTGTCGCGATAGATTAACTCGCCAAAGCGCAGAACCACGAAAATCGCCAGCAATATGCTGATGGTATTCGTCAGCTTGATGAACAAGCTTTTCTCGTCCGGACCGTTACCTTTCAGACCGGCTTGTACCAGTGAGCCTTCAAAGATGACGATCGAGAAACCCATAATAAAAGCGGTTAATACGGAGAAAAGCGGCAACATTTCATACGCTTGCCATAGCGGATGCACCTTATAACCCGCAGAAATCATCAATGAACCCATTGAAGACTGGTGCATGGTTGGCAGCAGCGCGCCGAGAGCGATAATAAAGAACATCACTTTATTCAAACGCTTGAGGGAGACTTTCCAACCCAGACGTTCAAACAGAGCCGGAGCAAATTCCAGCGCCATGATGCCGATATAGATGGTCATACAGACCGCCGTTTCGAACAATACCGAGTTCACGTTGAAGTGACCTGGAATGTAGAAATACGGCAGGTTCCAGTAACGACCGACGTCAATGGTGATCGACAGGCCACCCAGCGAGTAACCAAACAGGCTTGCCAGCAGCGCCGGACGCACCAACGGATGGTATTGCCCTCTGTTGAAAACATACACCGCCCACGCCAGCGCCCACCCGCCGCACGCGAAGCCAGTACCAATCAACAGGTCAAACGCGATCCAAACACCCCATGGGAAACCGCCGTTCAGATCGGAGACTGAACCCAATCCGAAGACCAGACGTTTCACGATCAGGAGCATACACAGGACGATTAACGGCCCAAAAATAATGACCGGTTTGCTGATTATTTTTCCGCCCAGCGGTTTAGGATCATGACTCATGATCGTCTCCTCCGTCGTGATGGTCGTTTTTCGTGTTACGACGAACCAACACGGTTAAGCCCGCCAGCGCAGCCAGGGGTAATATCATGCCCTTATACAGGGAATGTTGAACATGTTCAGAACGCGCACCGGTTGAAAGATCATCCAGTTTCGGCAGATCCAAATCTTCGTAAGGAACCCCCGTCAGCACCATAACCTGCGTACCACCACCTTCCTTCTCACCGTACAGGTGTGGGTAGTACTTCGGTACCGTATGCAGATAGGTATCGCCCGCTATCACCGTCTGACGCGGATAGTGGTATTCGCTGCCAGGCTTCAGCGCGAGACGTTTTTTCGCCTCAGCCATCAGCTCTTCACGCGTACCAAAAATCACCGCTCCGGCAGGACACACTTCAACACAACCCGGTAAACCGCCTTTATCCAGACGCTCAACACCTTTCTGGTTACACAGTTCACATTTGTGAAGCGCACCAAACGGGTTGTTATAGTCGTACTTAGGCACGTTGTACGGACAGGCGACCATGCAATAGCGGCAACCTGTGCAGACATCTTTGTCATAGTGGACGATGCCGGTTTTCGGATCTTTCTTCAGTGCGGAGACTGGGCAAACGGAGACGCAGTTCGGATCGACACAGTGCATGCACTGTTTCTTAATGTATGCGTAGCCATTTTCTTCCTGGTCTTTGTTAACGCCTGTTCCGCTACGCCACACCTGGATGATGTTATTGGTATACGGCGACAGCTTGTCGTTGTTTGACCAGGTCTGCTCGCCTTCCGGGTTACGCGCCGGAAAGTTGATGTCCTGACACTTGGTGACACAGGCCTGGCAGCCCACGCATAGCGTCGAGTCATAGAGCATCCCAAGAGAACCAGGGATTGGCGGACGGTTTTCTGCAGCCGCATGGCTGATGGACGGCGCAGCGCCCAACAGCAATGCCCCGCTGGAGGCTGCTTTAATAAAGTTACGTCTGTTCACGGTTATTCTCCCCGTGAGTCAGCGTTATCTTTCTTCTGCTGACGACCCAGTTCACGAACCGCCATCACGCTGACGCCGGCGACCAGCCCTACCACGCCACCAAGCAGCCCAATCGCGCCAGCAGAGACATTGCCACCTTCTTTCATGTTGACATCAGGTTTCTCGGAGCGCGGGGTTTGGTTTTCCACATGAGCAAGCTGGTGAATACCTTTATGGAAACCGACGCCTTCTTCGTTACAGCCGTAGCAAGGGTGACCGATAGCCACCGGCCACACGCCGCCAACATCGCAGAATTGCAGCGTTGAGCAGTTGCCGTAGGTTTCTGGTCCTTTACAGCCCAGATGGTAGAGACACCAGCCTTCACGGTGGCCTTCATCGCCAAACTCTTTCGCAAAGCGGCCAGCATCGAAGTGCGGGCGACGCTCGCAATGTTCGTGAATCAAACGGCCATAGGCGAATGTTGGACGGTTTTTGGTATCCAGCTTCGGCGGCTTACCGTAAGTGATGATATGCGCGACCGTTGCCAGGAAGTTATGCGGGTTCGGCGGACAGCCGGGAATGTTGATGATGGTTTTGCCTGGCAGAACTTCCTGCAAGCCGACTGCACCCGTTGGGTTAACGCCAGCGGCAGCAACACCACCCCACGCGGCGCAAGAGCCAATGGCAATGATAGCGGCTGCGCCTTCAGCGGCCCGGCGGATATGATCCACGATCGGCTCACCGGCAACCATGCAGTAAATACCATTATCTTTCAGTGGGATAGAACCATCTACAACCAGAACATATTGCCCTTTGTACTTCTCCAGAGCGTTATGTTTATTCTCTTCAACCTGATGGCCGAAGGCGGCAGAGAGTACCTCATGGTATTCCAGAGAGATTGTCTCCAGGACGAGGTTTTCCACTGTAGGGTGTGTCGCGCGAAGCAGCGATTCAGTACAACCCGTACACTCCTGAGCACCAATCCAGATAACCGGTGGGCGCTGAGGGCGGGAAACTGATTCGGCCATTTCTGCGGCGGCTTTGCTACTGAGCCCCATGGTGGCGGCCAGTGCTGCACAAAGCTTCATGAAATCGCGGCGATTGATGCCGCTCGAATTGATGAGAGAGTTATCTCCAGTCATTTTATAGTTATTCCGTTGCGAAGACCTGGCTTTTTATTTTGCACCATTCGCATGTTGCATATTGCGATCGGCGCGCCATTTACCACACTTTTTATATGGTTATGTGCGATATAATACTTCGACGGAGCAACAAAACGAAGGCGTAGGTCAATAGTGTAATTAATTAAAGCAAGATAATACCCCTTTCGGATCAAGCTTCGAGCCGATAGCCGGCCATGAAAAAGCGAATTGTTGTACTGGACTGGTTCTCTTTAAAGAAATCCATCACCATCTCCTTATCCAGTCCATAGCGACGCGTCAGGATGCCCGCTTCCCACGCGCTGAGCTGTCGATCGCCAGTTTTTTCAAACATTCGATGTGAAAACCCCAGTACAAAACCGCGTTTATAATCCGCGCAAAAATGCGCCACCGAGCGTGCGCTATCCGCATTTTCCGCGTTTAATCCGGCCATCAGGCCTTTACCAAAATGGTTGTCCATGCATAACCCTCAATCGCTATATAATAAATTATATAGCGATTTTTTAAGCAAAGACCAGAGGTATCAGGGACTTTTTTGTGCCAGCTTAAAACGACACCCAGTCATCCGTTTTAGCTGTTGCAGAGGTTTTGCGTTCTGCTGAAGGGGAAGCGGTCGCAGTGGCAGTGTATTGCACGTCGTTAGCTGATAGACGGAACTGTTGCACCGAACGTTGCAGATCTTCCGTTTGCCGTTCCAGCGCGACTGCCGCGGCGGAAACCTGTTCGACAAGCGCGGCATTCTGTTGCGTAACGCTGTCCATCTGCGTGATCGCCACGCTTACCTGTGAGATGCCTTTGTTCTGTTCTTCCGAAGCAGAGGCGATTTGTTTCATGATGGTGGTGACTTCTGTCGCGCCGCGCAGAATCGCCTCCATCGTTAATCCGGTCTCTTTAACCAGACGAGCACCCTGATTGACACGACGCGACGATTCGCCGATCAGCGTCTCAATCTCTTTTGCCGCTCCGGCGCTACGGCTGGCAAGATTACGCACCTCACCGGCAACCACGGCAAAACCGCGCCCCTGCTCGCCCGCTCTGGCCGCTTCAACCGCCGCGTTAAGCGCCAGGATATTGGTCTGGAAAGCAATGCTGTTAATCACAGAGGTAATTTCCGCGATCTGTTTAGAACTGGCGGCAATGCCGTCCATGGTCTCAACCACTTCTGAAACCAGCGAGCTGCCTTTACCTGCCGTTTCTGTCGCCGTATCGGCCAGTTGGCTGGCCTCACGCGCATTTTCGGCGTTCAGTTTTACCGTTGCGGTCAGCTGCTCCATGCTGGCGGCGGTCTCTTCCAGCGCTGCAGCCTGCTCTTCTGTACGTGAGGAGAGATCGTTATTACCGGTGGAAATTTCCGTCGCCCCTCGCCAGATGTTGTCACTACCAGAGCGAATGGTACTCACGGCTTCGCGCAAGCTGTCCTGCATCGCGCACAGTAACGGCACCAGTTGGCCCACGCAGTTACGACCAAAATCTTCAATAGAATGGCTGAGATCGCCCTGCGCAATTTGTTGAAATTGTTGGCGAATACGTCCCAGAGGTTTCACCATCATGGCGACGAGGTAGCGGTCGGTAAAGAACAGGAGAGCAATACCGAGGATTACGGCGGTGATAATCAGGGTCCGGATGATAGACGTTTTGCCATCGACCATAACGCGGGTGGTATCGAGCCTTTCACCCGCAGTGGTGTTAAAACGCTCAGCGCTGGCGCCAAATTCACGGCTCAGGGCTGGCGTAACGGTGCTGGCATGCTCCGCAAAGGCCGTGAGCGTGCCCTGCTGCGCCAGTTGCATTTGTGGGATCACGCCGTTATCCAGCAGCGCCTGCCACTTGGTCAGCACCGCCGCGGCGACTTCCGGATCCATGGGGCCAGGAGACAATGTTTTCATCTCCTGGAGTTTTTTACTCATATTGTCCAGGGACTGTTGCGCTGGCGCAAAATCCGGCGTTCCGCCGCTAATTTTGACATCCATTGCGCGACTTAACCGCGTCACAAAACGAAAATACTGATCGTTACCCTGGCTGAGAACAGTCATCTGATGGACGAGATGACGGTCAATATCATTCCCTTCTGATATTTTTGATAAAGAATGAAGACTGAATAAACCCACGCCCGACCACAGCAGGCAAAAAAGTCCCAGTATTGCCAACATGACAATACGAATAGTGAAGTTTTTCAGCAAACCCATAATAATTTCCTTGCCGTTGATGAGGAATTCGCCACCAGGCGATACTTATCCTTGTTATCGGCAGCCGATAGAGAAGATATAATGCGTTCTTTATTTTTTTACTTTCTTAAGTCCAACCCATATCTCTCCAGACGATATCAACATGAATGCTAATGAAATTAGCTAGCATTATTATTCAGATAACTCACCTAAATTATTTAATAATGCTTTGTTTTCTATCACAAAGATTTATAAAACCCAGCAAGAGTGTACTCCCAGGCTAAATCAGCGGCAGCTTTCTCATAACGACAGGTTGGGGCATTATGGAAGCCGTGATTAATGCAAGGAAAGATATAGTCTTCCCAGGCCAGCTCCTTCAATAACTGGCGGTTCGAATACTGCTCAGTTTTTTATCCCAGTGTGACCTGTGAACGAAATATTCACCGAGAACCCGCTAGAATAGAAACGCTGTTTTGAAATTCACCTGCACTAAGGAGATCTCATGGCCTGGTTTGCCAATCCTGAACGTTACGAACAAATGCTCTATCGCTACTGTGGACGCAGCGGTTTACGCTTACCCGCACTGTCGCTGGGTTTGTGGCACAGTTTTGGGCACGTTCAGGCGCTGGAGTCACAGCGCGCCCTGCTGCGTAAAGCCTTTGATTTAGGCATCACCCATTTTGATTTGGCCAATAACTATGGGCCGCCTCCAGGCAGCGCAGAAGAGAATTTTGGCCGTTTACTGCGCGAGGATTTTGCACAATACCGAGATGAGCTGATCATCTCCACCAAGGCGGGCTACGACATGTGGCCAGGGCCATACGGTTCTGGTGGTTCGCGTAAATACCTGCTTGCCAGCCTCGACCAGAGCCTGCAACGCATGGGGCTCGACTATGTCGATATCTTCTACTCACACCGCGTTGACGAAAATACGCCAATGGAAGAGACCGCCTCAGCGCTGGCCCATGCGGTGCAAAGCGGTAAAGCGCTGTATGTCGGCATCTCGTCCTATTCTCCGGAACGAACGCAAAAGATGGCCGAGCTGCTACGGGAATGGAAAATTCCGCTTCTTATCCACCAACCCTCTTACAACCTGCTTAATCGCTGGGTAGACAGCAGTGGCTTGCTGGATACGCTGGAAGCTAATGGCATGGGCTGCATTGCCTTTACGCCGCTGGCCCAGGGGCTGCTGACGGGGAAATACCTCAACGGCATCCCGGAAGGTTCACGTATGCAGCGTGAAGGGAAAAAAGTCCGTGGGCTGACAGAAAATATGCTGACGGAAGAAAACCTTAGTAGCCTGCGTTTGCTCAATGAGATGGCGCAACAGCGCGGACAGTCGATGGCGCAAATGGCCTTAAGCTGGTTGCTGAAAGACAACCGGGTCACTTCGGTATTAATTGGCGCCAGCCGACCGGAGCAGCTGGAAGAAAACGTTCAGGCATTGGCTAATCTGACGTTCAGCGCCGAAGAACTGGCGCAGATCGATAAACACGTCGCTGATGGTGAGCTGAACCTGTGGCAAGCCTCATCTGACAAATAGCCGTTCGTCACTCCGTGCCGGGTAGCCATGTAGATCTACCCGGCCATGGTAACGCGCCATGACCTTATACTTCTTCTGCTTTGAGCTGTGGACGCTGGTATTCCGGCCACACCAGCGCGACGAGCGCAGGGTAAGCCTCCAGGCTGAACTCCCTGAAGCACTGACGTAAGTTGAGCACATCCAGATCGGCATGCGGGACCTTCTCCCCGCTGAGACAGCGTTTTTTTATATTGTCGTAATATTTATACACCGCAGAGTTAAGGTCGCTACAACGCCGCTGCGCATCAAATAGGCCAGGCGTCTCATTCAGCTCCACCATCGTCATCCGTTTGATCGTCGAGTGGATAAAATCGATATATTCGTGATTAACCCGCCAATACCATACTGGGGTAATCGAATTCATCAATACAGAAAAATGATCTTCACCCTCTTCTTTACTCAAGATTTCCGGCTGGTGTCCAGCGTTACCATTTTCTGCATAGCGGTTTTTATTTGCGCTGCGCATCAACAAAAGCACCCCGCAGGTAAGCAATAGCAGGGTAATAACAGAATAAAATATACTGTTCATATACTGGCTCCATTTTTTTTGATTTTAAAATTACACCATGCTATTGTCAACGCAGCCTGACATATTAAAAACAATACAGTATTGGCATCAAAGGATATTTCAACATGCTTCCCGAGCATCTTGTTCCCGCGCATTATCATTTATCTCAAACATCGACTAATACCTTCCCCACAGAAAACAGTAAAAATTTGACTCAGGGAAAGAAAACATTAAGTGATTATGAAGCAGATATTTTGATCAGCGCTACAGCGACCGGCCAGGCGCGCAATATGTTGTTTGAAGAGTGCGACCGTCATTTAAAAGAACGTTTGTTTTGCGCGGCAAAGATTGAGTCATTCACGCGCTTGCTCAATTCATTGCAAGCGGAGGGCGACATTAACGCACAAGAATTAAGTAAAATCTTGACCGAAAAAACAGCCACCATCAATGAGCAAGGTAATAAAATTTGGCTTAATTTAATTACCCGCGAAACCAGCGACCCTATTTTTTATTCTCTGGAAGAGAAATAAAATGAAAGATGTTGAGGATAATAATGTTTATTTGGCTTTAGATGACCATAAAAGTGATGAGTTTGTCTTAAAGCAGAATTTAGCTATCCTGATTGCCAATAAAAACGCGACGCTGGAAAGCGTTGCCCAGGAAATGGTTTCTATACCCGCCGCACTGGTGCGGATGAAATGGCAAAATCGTCGCGAAATTTATGCGCTACAGGCGAAAGAAGAGATCTATGGCGCCGCGATTGAGGCCATCATAGCCCAACACCCCGAACTGCGGGATAAAATCATGGCCCGGCTGGAGAGCACCTACCAGCATATACTCGCGCGAGAAACGGCCACCTTACGCCTGACGCGCAAGCTGTCCGAAGGCAGCTACGAACCGACCAGGATAACCACGGTCGCGTTGGATGAAAACAGATAAGAACAGGTTTGTAAGGCGTGGAATCAGGATAAGCAGGCCGGGTAGGTGAAAACCACTACCCGGCGAGAAAGTTACTTCGCTTTCACGGTCTCTTCACCGACCAGACCAATCTTCAGGAAACCGGCCTGATGCAGCGTGTCCATTACCTTCATCATGGTTTCATAATCGACGGTCTTATCTGCACGGAAGAAAATCGTGGTGTCTTTCTTCCCTTCTGTCAGCGTAGTTAGCTCGCTAATCATGGTTTCATCCGTCACCTGATTATTGCCAATAAACATACTCTTATCGGCTTTGACTGACAGATAAACCGGTTTTTCCGGACGCGGCTGCGGCGTGCTGGTGGAGGCAGGGAGATTCACCTTCACATCCACTGTTGCCAACGGCGCGGCTACCATAAAGATGATCAATAAAACCAACATAACGTCGATAAACGGCGTCACGTTGATTTCATGCATTTCACCGTTATCGTCCAGGTTCTCATTAAAGCTCATTGCCATGGAACATTACCCTACACGTAATTTCTGCGCGGCACGTACCGGATGCGCGGAGGCGCTGGCGTTCAGGTCCAGATCGCGACTTTGCAGCAACAGCACCTGCGCCGCGACATCGCCCAGCATCGCTTTATAGCTGCCAATCTGACGTGCGAAAATATTGTAGATGACGACCGCAGGAATCGCCGCAACCAGACCAATCGCGGTCGCTAACAGCGCTTCTGCAATGCCCGGCGCAACAACGGCCAGGTTGGT
The DNA here is from genome assembly GCF_005281025.1 of Citrobacter sp. wls714. NCBI lineage: Bacteria > Pseudomonadati > Pseudomonadota > Gammaproteobacteria > Enterobacterales > Enterobacteriaceae > Citrobacter > Citrobacter sp. wls714. Next base: position 25,583 of record NZ_SZWZ01000054.1, read on the forward strand.
GGTTTGGGTTTGTGCAATCCCGATGAAGCTGTTCATGATGCCCCATACCGTACCGAACAGACCCACAAAAGGCGAGATAGCCCCGATGGTGGCCAGGTATCCGTTACCGCGTCCCATATGACGTCCAACTGCCGCCACACGACGCTCCAGACGAAAACCGGTGCGCTCTTTAATACCTTCGTTGTCGTCACTGCCTTCAGACAGTTCCAGCTCGTTCTGCGCTTCGTAAATCAACTGTGCGCCAAGGCTTTTAGCATCGAATCCTGCGGCAATCTCGTTTGCCTGGTCTAAAGAGCGGGCATCCGCCAGCAGTTGCTGTTCACGCTTAAGACGGCGTTTCTGAGTAAAGAACTCAAGGCTCTTACTAAAGAAGATAGCCCAGGTGACCACTGACGCTAAAATCAGCCCAATCATCACGCACTTAACCACGATATCGGCGTGCTGATACATACCCCAGACGGAAAGGTCCGTCTGCATCAAATTATTACCCACTCTGTATCTCCAGGACGCAAATCACAAAATCTAAGCGTAATCATATCAAAACAACGTCGAATTGATAGTCGTTCTCATTACTATTTACATATTGCCGCACCTTTGGTTTCTTTTCTTTGCGCTTACGCAGTAAAAAAGTCACCAGAGGCATTTTGAGATTATTTTCTACTGTATGACCGTTCTGCAGGATGCGTCATCTTTGATTCATGGTAGTTTAGACATCCAGACGTATAAAAACAGGTAATACACCATGGCAGATAAGCAACTTGAAACCAAACTCGTTCACGCAGGACGCAGTAAAAAGTACACGCTGGGCTCGGTAAATAGCGTGATCCAGCGCGCTTCTTCGCTGGTGTTTGACAGCGTTGAGGCCAAAAAACAGGCCACGCGCAACCGCGCTAACGGTGCGCTTTTCTACGGACGTCGCGGAACCCTGACGCATTTTTCGCTGCAGGAAGCCATGTGCGAACTGGAAGGCGGCGCGGGTTGCGCGTTGTTCCCTTGCGGCGCGGCAGCTGTTGCCAACACCATCCTTGCTTTTGTTGAACAAGGCGATCATGTGTTGATGACCAATACCGCCTATGAGCCCAGCCAGGACTTCTGCACCAAAATTCTCGATAAACTTGGCGTCTCAACGGGCTGGTTTGATCCGTTGATTGGCGCCGATATAGTGAAGCATATTCAGCCGAACACCAAAGTTGTCTTTCTGGAATCACCCGGCTCCGTCACCATGGAGGTACATGATGTACCAGCAATTGTTGCCGCCGTCAGAAGCGTTGCGCCTGAGGCTGTCATCATGATTGATAACACCTGGGCTGCCGGCGTGCTGTTCAACGCGCTGGATTTCGGTATTGATATCTCGATTCAGGCGGGTACGAAATACCTGATTGGTCATTCCGACGGCATGGTCGGCACAGCGGTATCCAATGCCCGCTGCTGGGACCAACTGCGCGAAAATGCCTATCTGATGGGACAAATGCTGGACGCCGACACCGCCTATATGACCAGCCGTGGATTACGCACACTGAGCGTACGCTTACGTCAGCATCATGAAAGCAGCTTAAAGGTCGCCGAGTGGCTGGCCAACCACCCACAGGTCGCTCGTGTTAATCACCCGGCGCTACCCGGCAGTAAAGGCCATGAATTCTGGAAACGTGATTTTACCGGCAGCAGCGGGCTATTCTCCTTTGTATTGAATAAGAAGCTTAATAATGAAGAGCTGGCCGCGTATCTGGATCACTTCAGCCTGTTCAGCATGGCCTACTCCTGGGGCGGTTTTGAGTCGCTAATTCTCGCCAACCAGCCGGAACACATTGCGGCAATCCGTCCGCAAGGCGAGGTGGACTTCAGTGGAACGCTTATCCGTTTGCATATCGGTTTAGAGAATGTTGACGATCTAATTGCCGATTTAGCCGCAGGATTTGCCCGAATCGAGTAACATTGCCATAGATGGACATATATGCAGACACTTCTGGTGGAAAAGTCTGCAATTGTTGCGTCCGGGATCAAGGCATCCCGGACAATTCAGGAGTACAATCCACACATAAACGCTGTTCCACAGGAAAGTCCATGGTAGTTATTCAAGATATTGTCTCCGCGCTCTGGCAACACGACTTTGCCGCGCTGGCGGATCCACACGTTGTGAGCGTGGTTTACTTCGTCATGTTCGCCACACTGTTTTTAGAAAATGGCCTGCTGCCCGCCTCCTTTTTACCCGGAGACAGCCTGTTATTGCTGGCTGGGGCGCTGATCGCTCAGGACGTGATGAGTTTTTTACCTACCATAGCTATTCTGACCGCCGCCGCCAGCCTGGGCTGCTGGCTGAGTTACATTCAGGGACGCTGGCTGGGCAACACGAGAACGGTAAAAGGCTGGCTGGCGCAATTACCTGAAAAATATCATCAGCGCGCCACCTGCATGTTTGACCAACACGGTCTGATGGCGCTGCTGGCCGGGCGTTTCCTGGCGTTCGTACGCACTTTGCTGCCGACCATGGCGGGAATTTCAGGGTTGCCCAACCGTCGATTCCAGTTTTTTAACTGGCTGAGCGGCCTGCTGTGGGTCACCGTTGTCACCAGCTTTGGCTACGCGCTGAGCATGATCCCGTTCGTTAAACGCCATGAAGATCAGGTGATGACCTTTTTAATGATCCTACCGATTGCCCTGTTAACCGCAGGTCTGTTGGGAACCCTGTTCGTGGTGATTAAAAAAAAATACTGTAGCGCCTGAGTCGCATCCGTAGGCCGGATAATCTCCGGCATTTTGCCTTATGGCGCGTAGCTTTAAGGCCTACGGTGTACCGTTCAGACGGACAAGCAATCAACTCCCCTGCATCATCCGAATTCTGGCCGCATCTTCCCCCGGCGTCACGCCAAAGAAACGTTTGAATTCCCGACTGAACTGCGATGCACTCTCATAGCCGACACGCATGGCTGCCGCACTGGCCTTCATCCCGTCATGAATCATCATCATCCGCGCTTTATGCAGACGATAGCTTTTAAGATATTGCAGCGGCGACGTGCTGGTCACCGCTTTAAAGTTATGATGAAACGCCGACACGCTCATGTTCGCCTCTGCCGCCAGCTGTTCTACATTGAGGTTCTCGGTGTATTTGGTTTCAATCCGCTTCAGCACCCGGCTTATCAAGCTGAAATGCGTCTGACGACTGACCAGCGCAAGTAACGCGCCGCCGCGCGGCCCGGTCAGCACATGGTAGAGGATCTCGCGAATGATCTGTTTGCCGAGAATACGCGCATCCAGCGGGCGTTCCATCACATCCAACAGGCGCTCAGCGGCGCAGAGAATTTCGTCTGAAAGCGTCGCGGAGTTAATCCCACTGGCCGCCATAGCAGGCTGAAACAGCTCGTCTTCCCCAATGTCCATCAACAGCTCCTGCAATTGCAGGATATCGACATTCAGGTAGATTCCGGCCAACGGAACCTCCGGTGTCGCATACGTTTCACATTCAAAGGGTAAAGGTACGGTTAGCAGCAGGTATTCATTGGCGTCATAACGAAATACGCGTTCATTAATATAACCAATTTTATGGCCCGAAAAGAGAAATATGATACCTGGCTGATACATGACTGGTGTCCGTGCAGCTGGCACCGTACCGTGCATCAGGCGGACATCTGGCAGCAATGCACTGAGGTTATTTTCATTATTTTTCAGCTGCTTAATTTTATCTGTCAGCAGAAGGCAGATCTCTTCACGGTTCATAAAGCACCATTTCATCATCGGTTTTCGACCCTGACATCATGCGCAGATTTATCCGTTTTCTCCAGTAGTCTGTAGAAATGGGCAAGACATCGGCAGAAATGTGCATTGAGAGCAGCGCAGCTGGCGACCACAATGTTCATCATCCGGCAGACACTCTCCTGCCCTCTTTTTATTACCCACACAAGGGAACGAGCAATGAACAATTTTAATCTCCATACCCCAACCCGTATTCTGTTCGGTAAAGGCGCTATTGCCGAATTGCGCGATCAAATCCCTCAGGATGCTCGCGTATTGATTACCTACGGCGGCGGCAGTGTGAAAAAAACCGGCGTTCTGGCACAGGTTCAGGATGCACTGAAAGGCCTGGACGTGCTGGAGTTTGGCGGTATTGAGCCGAACCCGTCTTATGAAACGCTGATGAATGCGGTAAAGATCGTGCGTGATGAGAAAGTAACGTTCCTGCTGGCTGTGGGCGGTGGTTCGGTACTGGACGGCACCAAATTCATCGCAGCAGCGGCACAGTACGCTGACGGCATCGACCCATGGCGTATTCTGGAAACTCACGGCAACGACGTAAAAAGCGCCATCCCGATGGGCTCCGTATTAACCCTGCCCGCCACCGGTTCTGAATCTAACTCCGGCGCGGTCATCTCGCGGAAAACCACTGGCGACAAACTGGCCTTTATGACCCCGTTTGTGCAACCGGTATTTGCCGTACTGGATCCGGTTTACACCTATACCCTGCCGCCACGTCAGGTTGCAAACGGCGTCGTGGATGCCTTCGTGCATACCGTTGAGCAGTATGTAACTTATCCGGTCGACGGGAAAATTCAGGATCGCTTTGCCGAAGGCATTCTGCTTACGCTGATAGAAGAAGGTCCGAAAGCCTTGCAGGAGCCGGAAAACTACAACGTGCGTGCGAACGTCATGTGGGCGGCAACCCAGGCGCTGAACGGCCTGATTGGCGCAGGCGTACCGCAGGACTGGGCAACCCATATGCTGGGCCACGAACTGACCGCGATGCATGGTCTGGATCATGCGCAAACGCTGGCCATCGTTCTGCCTGCGCTGTGGAATGAAAAACGCGATACCAAGCGTGCCAAACTACTGCAATACGCAGAACGTATCTGGAATATCAACGAGGGTTCCGAAGACCAGCGTATCGACGCCGCCATTGCCGCCACCCGTCAGTTCTTCGAGCAAATGGGTGTCCCGACTCGCCTGTCTGACTACGGCCTGGACGGTAGCTCCATCCCGGCGCTGCTGGAAAAACTGCAAGCGCACGGCGGTACGAAACTGGGTGAGCACCAGGACATTACGCTCGACGTCAGCCGTCGGATTTACGAAGCTGCCCGTTAAGGTTTTTTAAGCTCCGCCTTTCGTTTTTGGCTATTTATACTCTAAATAATTCGAGTTGCATAAAGACGGCAAAGGAGAGAATCCCCAGGAGCTTACATAAGTAAGTGAC
>NZ_SZWZ01000055.1:0-3331 GCF_005281025.1 Citrobacter sp. wls714
TTTGGCGATGCCGTGGTGGAAGTGATTGACGCAGTCATCGACCTGGCCCCGTTGCCACAGGCTGCACGTTACGCGCTCCAGACCGTCACACACACCGTGGCCCGTGCTGCCCGGACCGTCTGGTCCTTCTTCTTTGGCTGACTTCCACATCGATTAGCCTGTTTTCCGTTTCGATAAATAATTTTGCCCTGTCACGATCGATTTTGTCGATCGACCCGATCGGTTTTATTCATTATCCCTGGTAAATATCCGGTTATAGAATTCCTCAGAGATACTGTATTCAGCCATTTACTGATTAAAAATCAATGCGATGAATCGCAGGAGCGCATTCGTCCGGAGAAAAGTAATGAAAAGGTTTTTTATGATACTAACCACCAGTCTGTTGTTCACCTCACTTCCTTCCCTGGCCGCCAGTGATACGCCCGTTACAGTGAAGGTCAGCCATGCCGGTCCTGAGTGCTATGGCTGCGTCTATGTCACCGTGACAGCAAAAACCGACACCGTTCTGATAAAGAAAATCGATGTTAACCGGGGAAAATGCCCGATGCTGACACACCGAAAAATAGCCTACAGGGGCCGGAACGTGGACGGCTGGTGGCCCACAGATAAACCGTTCACACCCCGTAAAATGACCTTCGCTGAGAGTGTCTTCTGGAAATTTGGTCACACTTTGGATTTTGGTAAAGCCTGCAATTTTGTTGAGGCCCGGGTGTTCACCGATCAGGGCACATTCACCGTCAGCCAGTGATATCGCCAGTATCACTTATCAGCCCTCTTTCTTAACGCGTCTCAATGTCTTCAGGAGAGACCCGTATCGTCTTAACCATCACCCTCAGGGAATACTATGAAAAAGAAAATACTGCTTTTCACTCTTCTGATATCTGCTCTGACTCCGGCGGCGTCACAGGCCTTTGGCAATCGTGATGTCTGGGTCAGCGGCTATGCACAGGGGAGGGCTGAATACACTATCCTCGGCAAGGGGCAGTCGCAGCTGTACCTCAGCTGCGACAGTTCGGGTTCACAGGCTGCCACCATTATATTCACCGACGCCAGCGGTCATCAGGTCAGCATGGACCGCGGTCAGACCCTGACCATGAAAATTGATAACGGCGAAGAAGCCGACATCAGTGAAAGCGAATCCCATGTGGGTTCAGACAATGTAATGTGGGCATGGAAAAAATTACGTAGCGGCAAGAACGTCATTGTCTCGGGTTCCGGCTCGAAACCAACAGCATTTACGCTCAAAGGCGCTGGCGCTGTTATTCCTGAATTTGGTGATAACGGGTGCGTACCGAAATTTGCCCTTCCGTAAGCCTTATCCACAACGTTCAAAACATCAACAATACACCACTTGCGCCCTGCTCATTCGAGCAGGGCGTTTTCTTTTGTCTCACATACAGGAAATAACCATGAAATTAGCCAGCCGCTTTGGCCGTATCAACCAGATACGTCGCGACCGACCCTTGGCCCATGAAGAGCTGGTGCATCGTGTCCCCGGCGTGTTCGGGAATGACAAGCATGAATCATGCTCAGACCGGTCGGGTAAGGCCACGATGTTATGCTGCGGCTTACCTCATGAGCCTTTTTATTCTCCCTTCTCTCAGGCTTTGCCAGTACACCAGTAAGGATTTTTGTTTTAAGGATCAATTATGTCTGTACTCAATTTATCCCCCGTCTTTCCCGCAAACGAGCAACGAATAATCCGACGTGCGTTGCGACTGCTGGAGAAATATCAGCGGCAACCGGGTGAACAGTTTCTCTCCACCAGTTTCACCAAAACCTGGCTCCAGCTACAGCTCGCCCAGCAGGAACGAGAAGTTTTTATCGTGATGTATCTCGACAACCAGCATCGTTTGCTTGAGCAGGAAATACTGTTTACCGGCACGCTCAGCCATATCGAAGTCCATCCTCGAGAAGTGGTTAAATCGGCCCTGAGGCATAACGCTGCTGCAGTCATTCTGGCCCACAATCATCCCTCGGGTTCGGCAGAAATCAGCCAGCAGGATAAACACATCACTCAGCGGATTGTGAAAGCGCTGGCACTGGTAGACGTGCGGGTGCTGGATCACCTTGTGGTTGGGAATGATGTGGTGTCTTTTGCTGAGCTGGGTTTGCTTTAAACGGAGGTCTTCTGGCGTCCAATAATATCGTTTTAGTTATTCTTCTCTCAGGACTCAACTTATGCACATCTCATCTGTACCGGTCACGGTGCCGGTTCCATCACGCCTGCCGCCCGTCCAGGTCTGGCAGCAACTGTTAACGTATCTGCTGGAACACCATTACGGTCTTACACTCAACGATACGCCATTCCATGAGGATTCCGTCATCCAGGAACATATCGAGGCAGGAATAACGCTTGCCGATGCGGTGAACTTCCTGGTTGAACGTTATGAACTGGTACGGACTGACCGAAAAGGGTTTACCTGGCAGGAGCAAACACCGTTTCTGGCGGCTGTAGATATTCTCAGAGCCAGACGAGCGACGGGATTAATAAATACTTAAATTCTTCGAGCTTCACTCCTGATTTATACCTCCAGCCTTCTCTCCTTTTTTATTCACCGCATAATGCGCCTGCCACTTCCGGCAGGCGTGTTTGCTTTTATGGACTATTAACTATGCAAACAGAACCCGATGTATTAACGGATCACAATGACCTTATCCTTTCGACAAATATTGAACGTGTAGCCACTGGCCGCGATACCGCGCTGGTGCAAATTGAGCTACTTATCCAGCAACTTGATGCTATATCAGGATTAACTGCTGATATTGGCGGGGGAACTGCACAAGACTGGGCCATGAAGTCCGGGCACCGTTACGATAGCTGGCTGACAGAAAAGACGGATAAAGCAATGTCTGCCATCACCCGTAATATCGACCGCAGTATCTGGCGTGATTTGATGCTGAAGTCCGGCATGATGGCCTTGATGGATGCACAGGCGCGTGACCAGTGGCATAAAAATCTTGAGGAAGGCGAGCTACCGGCTATTAGTGAGGAGAATATTCTCAGCACCTTTGAACAGTTACATCTCAACAAAATGGATGTTTTTGAACGTGGCGTTATTAATGTCTTCAAAGGCCTGTCGTGGGATTACAAAACCAATAGCCCATGTAGCTTTGGTAAGAAGATCATCATCAACAATCTGGTGACGCATAACCGGTGGGGATTCAACCTGAACTGGGGCTGGCGACGTGATCAATTGGCGGACCTGGAGAGGATGTTGTTTCTACTGGATGGCAAACCGATTCCCGACAACCGGGGTGATATCTCTACCCGATTGATGGAACATATTCGCGATAATCCGGCGAAGTGAATCGCCACGGGTTTAACAGA
>NZ_SZWZ01000038.1:0-26547 GCF_005281025.1 Citrobacter sp. wls714
TTTTCAGGTTTTTCTCTTCAACCGACCGGCTGTTTGCGTGAAGTGATTCACATCCACCGTGTCGATGGAGGCGCATTATAGGGATCCCATTTTTTAGCACAAGTGTTTTTTGGATCTTTTTTGCTGAATGCTTGTTTTTCACCCCTTTCGCTATATTCCTGCGCAATTTGGCTGATTTTTGATAGATAAATCACTTGCACAGTCTCGATAATCCAACCAAAGTCTTCATTACCGCTCTATTTTCGCTGAGGTAAACATGTCTGATGTACTGCGCCCTTATAAGGATCTTTTCCCACAGATCGGAAAACGCGTGATGATCGACACCAGTAGCGTCGTCATTGGTGATGCCCGTTTGGCTGATGATGTCGGAATTTGGCCACTGGTCGCGATCCGTGGCGATGTGAACTACGTGCAAATCGGTGCGCGTACAAACATTCAGGACGGCAGCGTTCTACATGTCACGCATAAATCTACATCCAATCCACAGGGTAATCCGCTGATCGTAGGTGAAGATGTCACAGTTGGTCATAAAGTCATGCTGCACGGTTGTACCATTGGTAACCGCGTATTAGTCGGCATGGGATCGATTCTGTTGGACGGTGTCGTTGTTGAAGACGACGTTATGATTGGGGCGGGAAGCCTGGTTCCGCAAAACAAACGCCTGGAGAGTGGATATCTGTACCTGGGAAGCCCGGTTAAGCAGATCCGTCCATTGAGTGATGAAGAGAAAGCAGGCTTGCAATACTCAGCTAACAACTATGTTAAGTGGAAAGATGAGTATTTAAGTCAGAGTAACCACACCCAACCCTGAGCGTCTTCCTGCTGGTCCTGGATCAATGCTTCGGCCTCTTCTTCCAGGTCCCAGCGATGTAATCGAAAGGTTTCCAGCCACTGTTCAGGCGTCTCACCGCCAAAGCGGGACGCCAACATCTTTCCCGATATGGCACATGTTAACTGCATCCCATGAACCATTGCAGGGAAAACAATGGCATTTACATCCGTCCGCCATTCTTCTCGATCGGGAAACTGGATCGCCTGATTCATGCCGACAATTCCTGTTGCATGCTTTTAATGACCGGCTCAATCTGGGGTAAAACGCCATGCCAGAGCAAAACAGCATGTGCAGCTTGTCCCACCAGCATCCCCAGACCATCGGCATACTGTTTCGCCCCATGCTTTTCACACCAGGAAAGGAACGGCGTATTCCCTTTCTGATAAAACATGTCGTAGCAGTAGGCGGAGGGATGGATAAGAGATGCCGGAATAGACGGGACCTCACCGCTAATACCGCTGGACGTCGCGTTAATAATCAGATCAAAGCGGTGATTATCAAGTTCGTCCATTTCCACTGCCTGCACGCTACCGGTATGAGAGAAGAGCTGTGCCAGTTCTTCAGCGCGGGAGGCCGTACGATTAACAATGGTTACCGCACAATCCATTGAAAGAAGAGGTAGCAATACCCCACGGGATGCACCGCCCGCACCAATCAGCAGAATTCGCGATCCGGGACGAATGAAAGATAAACGCTCAAGATCGCTTAATAAACCGATACCATCCGTGTTATCTCCCAGCAAACGTCCATCCTCCAGCCGTTTAAGGGTGTTAACTGCTCCAGCTAGCGATGCCCGGTCTGTTAATTCATCGGCACGCGCAAACGCCTCTTCTTTAAAAGGAACGGTGACATTTGCTCCCTTACCCCCCTCAGCAAAAAAGGCGTTCAGCGAATTCGCAAAGTCATTGATCGGCGCCAGTACACGTCCATAGGAGTAATCAATCTTCAGCTGCTCTGCAAATTGCTGATGAATAAAAGGCGATTTACTGTGCGCTATCGGATTACCAAAAACAGCATAGGCTTCTTTCATATTACCCCTGTCGAAACTGTTCACCCGTCAGTGCATCACGGATCTCCGAAGGATTCAAACGCCCTCCGGTCTCTCCTTCAACAACGGGAAAGTCTGTACCAAACTGCGCGCGGACTTCCTCTACCGTTCGGCAAGGCGGTAAGCCACTCAAATTTGCACTGGTGGAAACTATAGGTTTGCCATAAGCCTGGCACAGTGCAACCACCAGCGGATGATCTGTGACACGCACGGCCAGCGAATCAAAACGACCGGTCAACCAACGAGGTGTAGACGCAAGTGCCGGGAAAACGAAGGTGACAGGACCCGGCCAGCGAGCGAAGATAGCCTCGCGTTGAGCATCAGTAAGCGAGCTATCGTCAATATAGGGCTTAAGTTGCTCAAAGTTAGCCGCAATCAAAATTAGGCCTTTCTCGACCGGGCGTTGTTTTAGTTCCAACAAACGACTTACTGCCGTTTCGCTGTCGGGATCGCAGCCGACACCAAATACAGCTTCTGTTGGATAGGCGATGACTTTCTCTTGGTTCAGTACCTCTATTGCAGCAGCGATAGGGCCTGTGGGCAGGTTATTATTCACTTTTTTATTCCGCCGAAATCGGCTTTCCACATTGTTTACTGGCACAGAAATGCTTCACACCCTGCGCGGTTTTCTTTTCGATGAGTAGCGGATAATGACACTCTGGACATTCTCCGGCTAACGGTTTGAAGTTAATGACAAACTGGCACTCCGGATAGCGATCGCAGGAGTAAAAAGTTTTGCCATAACGTGAACGCCGCTGGACCAGGTGACCAGTCTGGCATTGAGGACAGACTATTGCTGTTTCATCAGGCTTGTCGATAAGCTCGGTGTGATCGCACGCAGGGTAGTCACTGCATCCGATAAACATACCGAATCGCCCCTGTCGCAGCACCAACTCAGCGCCACATGCAGGGCAAAACTTACCCTCCAGAACTTTGACAATATGTCCGTCCGCCGATGATTTCAGCGGACGGACATAATCGCAATCTGGATAGTGTGAACAACCGAGAAACGGACCGTGTTTCCCGGAGCGAATAACCAGTTCGGCCCCGCATTGTGGGCAGGGCTCGTTTTTACGCACCGTAAACAGTGCTGATTTAGCCATAACAACTCATACTGAATGAAGATTGATTAATGCAGCATACCTTCATTCACTTCAAAGAGTAATTCTTCCATTTGCTGATAGGCATTTTCACAACCCGGAATGTTGAATAGCACCATCAGGATTACCCACTTCAGGTCTTCCAGATCAAACTCTGCCGTATCCAGCGCGAGTACGCGCTCAATGACCATTTCTCGCGTTTCGAGGTTTAGCACCTGAATCTGCTCCAGGAATAGCAAGAATCCGCGACAGCTCGCATCCAGTCGTTCACATTCTTCTGCAGTATAAATACGCAGAGAAAGAGGGTCAGACGCCAGCTGCATAGGTTCGGCAAGGCCATCCTGATAATCAGCAAGCTTTTCCAGCCACAGTAACGCGTTGTAGATGTCTTCACGATCAAAACCAGCGTCGGTAAGATCCCGTTCCAGTTTGTCCTGATCCACACGCAGCTCAGCTTCGTTATGGATATATGTCTCAAACAAATACATTAGTACGTCGAACATGGCATGCCCTCCTCAATCGGACATAGCCGCCGGGTACAGCTGCGATCCATCCTGCTAACTCCAGTTCGAGTAGTTGAGCCACTACCTCTGGCACAGGTTGGCCGGCACGTTCAGCGACGACGTCAACAGGTGTTACCTCATCTCCTACGTTAGCCAGGAGCTCAGGAAATGGCAATGCCACCTCTTCGTGATCTGGCGAATAAATTGATTTTTCAGGTTCATCTGGCAACCATTGCAGCCCATATTGCAAATTTTCCAGAATTTCCTCTGGTGCGGTCACAAGTGTGGCTCCCTGCTGAATAAGCCAATGTGGACCTTCACTTCCCGGACTCCCAATCGGTCCGGGCAAAGCAAAAACCTCCCGTCCTTGTTCCAGCGCACAGCGTGCTGTGACCAATGAACCGCTGCGCTGCGCGGCCTCAACGACCAGGACACCTTTACTTAGACCACTGATAATACGATTTCGTCGGGGAAAATTGCGCGGCAGCGGGAACGTATCTAATGGGAACTCAGACACTAATGCGCCGCCGGACTCAATCAGACGTTCAGCGAGACGAACATGCTGTCGTGGATGAATGGTCTCAAGCCCATTTCCCAGCACCGCAATACTCGTGCCTTGTCGGTTTATCGCCGCATTATGCGCTACGCCATCAATCCCTCGGGCCAGCCCACTGGTTATCGTCACCCCAAACGCGGCAAGCTTTTCGCAAAATAATCGCCCCCAACGTTCGCCATACCATGAATGCTGGCGACTACCGACGACGGCAACCTGAAATGAATGCAGGCATGCGGGAGTACCGGCAACGAAAAGCACCCCAGGATAATCTTCAATCGCGCGCAGTTGGGGCGGATAATGCTTGCTGTCGGCAACCACTAAATGGTGGTTCGGCTGCTCCAACCAACGCAGCGTTTTTTCCAGTAACGGCTCTGAAAAGGTTAAAAAGCGCATGGCCTGGCGGGAAGATAATCCTGCGTGCTGGAGTATCGTGTTGTTAATACAGGGTTGGGCATTGAGCCAGTGGGCAAGGCGCACCATCTCATCACCATACAGTTCATTCACTTGCGCTAAACGTAGCCAAATTTCAATTTGGGTCATCCCTGCTCCCCTGCCACAAGCAGTCCTGGCAATCTTTGCGATTGGTCACTGATGCTGTCAATCAGAGGGGGTTTTGTCTAGAATAGAGGTAATAATCTTTTCAACTCCTGAACACAACTCTGGATAACTATGTCAGTTTTGCAAGTGTTACATATTCCGGACGAGCGCCTTCGCAAAGTCGCAAAACCGGTTGAAGAAGTGAATGCAGAAATTCAGCGTATCGTTGATGATATGTTCGAAACGATGTACGCCGAAGAGGGTATCGGTCTGGCGGCAACACAGGTCGACATCCATCAGCGCATCATTGTTATTGATGTCTCTGAAAATCGCGACGAGCAGTTGGTTTTAATCAACCCGGAGCTGCTGGAGAAAGATGGCGAAACCGGCATTGAAGAAGGTTGCCTGTCTATCCCCGAACAGCGTGCGTTAGTACCACGTGCTGAGAAAGTAAAAATTCGTGCGCTCAATCGCGACGGTAAATCTTTTGAACTGGAAGCCGATGGCCTGCTCGCTATCTGCATTCAACATGAAATGGATCATCTGGTCGGTAAACTGTTTATCGATTATCTGTCTCCGTTGAAGCAACAACGTATTCGTCAGAAAGTTGAAAAACTCGACCGCCTGAACGCCCGAGCTTAAGGATAAGAATCAACGTGTCAGACTCACTACGTATTATTTTTGCGGGTACACCTGACTTTGCAGCGCGTCACCTTGACGCGCTGTTGTCTTCTGGACATAACGTCGTTGGCGTGTTTACCCAACCGGACCGCCCTGCGGGACGCGGTAAAAAGCTGATGCCCAGCCCGGTAAAAGTGTTAGCAGAAGAAAAAGGGATACCGGTTTTCCAGCCCGTCTCTCTTCGCCCTCAGGAAAACCAACAGTTGGTTGCTGATTTACACGCAGACGTGATGGTGGTAGTGGCATATGGACTGATTCTGCCAAAAGCCGTGCTGGAAATGCCGCGCCTGGGTTGTATCAACGTTCACGGTTCCCTGCTTCCACGCTGGCGTGGCGCAGCACCGATTCAACGTTCACTGTGGGCTGGCGATAGCGAAACGGGTGTTACCATCATGCAAATGGATGTTGGTCTCGACACCGGTGATATGCTGCTTAAGCTCTCATGCCCGATTACGGCAGAGGATACCAGCGGTTCGTTATACGACAAGCTGGCAGACCTGGGGCCTCAGGGGCTGATTGAAACGCTAAAACAGCTGGCTGCTGGCACGATAAAACCCGTGGTACAAGATGAATCACTGGTTACGCATGCAGAGAAACTCAGTAAAGAAGAGGCCCGTATCGACTGGTCACTTTCGGCCGCTCAGTTGGAGCGCTGCATCCGTGCCTTTAACCCGTGGCCAATGAGCTATATCGTCATCGACGAGCAACCAGTAAAAATTTGGCAGGCGACGGTGATAGATACGCCCGCTAACGCTGAACCAGGCACAATTCTGGAAGCGACCCGCCAGGGTATCCAGGTTGCAACAGGCGACGGCATCCTGAATCTCGTCTCTTTGCAGCCTGCAGGCAAAAAAGCCATGAGTGCGCAGGATCTGCTTAATTCGCGCCGGGAGTGGTTTGTGCCCGGAAACCGTCTGGCCTGACGGTTCATCTCTTTAAGCCCGGTGTTACCGGGCATTTTTATTTTCGCACTTATGAAAAAACATCTTAATTTACGCAGTATGGCGGCCCAGACCGTCGAGCAGGTTGTCGAAAAGGGGCAATCATTAAGCAACGTGCTGCCCGCCAAGCAGCAAAAAGTTGCCGATAAAGATAAAGCGCTGTTGCAAGAGCTTTGCTTCGGCGTATTGCGCACACTCTCGCAACTGGAGTGGATGATCCAGCAACTGATGGAACGTCCGATGACGGGCAAACAGCGTACCGTTCACTACCTGATCATGGTGGGCTTCTACCAACTGCTGCATACCCGTATCCCACCCCATGCTGCGCTGGCCGAAACCGTAGAAGGTGCGGTGGTGATTAAGCGTCCGCAGTTGAAAGGGCTGATCAATGGCGTATTACGCCAGTTCCAGCGCCGTCAGGAAGAACTACTGACCGAGTTCGCACAAAGCGATCTACGTTTCTTACACCCCTCCTGGCTGGTAAAACGTATTAAAGCCGCTTATCCACAGCAGTGGGAAGCCATCCTTGAGGCTAATAACCAACGCCCGCCAATGTGGCTCCGTGTTAATCGCAACCACCATACGCGCGACGCCTGGCTGGAACTACTCGCCGAAGCAGGATTGACCGGTTTCCCTCATCCGGATTACCCGGATGCGGTCCGTCTGGAAACACCAGCCCCCGTGCTCGCCCTGCCAGGTTTTGAGCAAGGTTGGGTCACCGTTCAGGATGCCTCTGCCCAGGGTTGCGTCAGCTATCTGCAGCCACAAAACGGAGAGCAGATCCTTGATTTATGTTGCGCTCCCGGCGGCAAGACCACCCACATTCTGGAGGTCGCGCCAGATGCGAACGTGATGGCAGTCGATGTCGACGATAAACGCCTGTCTCGCGTGTATGACAACCTGAAACGCCTGGGTATGAAAGCAACCGTGAAGCAGGGTGATGGTCGCTATCCGCAGCAGTGGTGCGGTGAGCAACAGTTTGACCGTATTTTGCTGGACGCTCCATGTTCTGCCACTGGTGTGATCCGTCGCCATCCGGATATCAAATGGCTGCGTCGCGATCGCGATATTGCCGAACTCGCTCAGTCTCAGGCGGAGATCCTCAACGCAACCTGGACACACCTTAAGCCGGGCGGCACGCTAGTCTATGCAACCTGTTCTATTCTGCCAGAAGAAAACCAACAGCAGATCGCCGCGTTCCTTGCACGCACACCGGATGCGGTGTTAAGCGAAACCGGTACGCCAGAGCAGCCAGGACGTCAGAATTTACCGGGTGCAGAAGATGGCGACGGCTTCTTTTACGCTAAGCTAATCAAAAAGTGATGAGATAACGGGTCGCGACTGATGAAAATTATCATTCTTGGCGCAGGGCAAGTTGGCGGTACGCTGGCTGAAAACCTGGTCGGAGAGAACAACGATATCACGGTAGTCGATACCAATGGTGAGCGCCTGCGCAGCTTGCAGGACAAGTTCGATCTCCGCGTCGTGCAAGGACATGGTTCACATCCCCGTGTATTGCGTGAGGCTGGTGCCGACGATGCCGATATGCTGGTTGCCGTAACCAGCTCAGATGAAACAAATATGGTTGCCTGCCAGGTAGCTTATTCCCTGTTTAATACGCCTAACCGTATCGCCCGTATTCGTTCACCGGATTATGTTCGCGATGCGGACAAGCTATTCCAATCCGATGCTGTCCCTATCGATCATCTGATTGCGCCTGAGCAACTGGTTATCGATAGCATTTATCGCCTGATTGAATATCCGGGCGCATTGCAGGTCGTGAATTTTGCCGAGGGCAAAGTCAGTCTGGCGGTCGTGAAAGCTTATTACGGCGGACCGCTAATCGGTAATGCGTTGTCGACAATGCGCGATCACATGCCGCATATCGATACCCGCGTTGCGGCAATATTCCGTCATGACAGGCCAATTCGCCCGCAGGGCTCTACCATCGTTGAAGCGGGTGATGAGGTTTTCTTTATCGCGGCATCACAGCACATTCGCGCCGTCATGAGCGAGCTACAGCGTCTGGAAAAGCCGTACAAACGCATTATGTTAGTCGGTGGCGGTAACATCGGTGCGGGGCTCGCGCGGCGTCTGGAAAAAGATTACAGCGTCAAACTGATCGAGCGTAATCAGCAGCGCGCATCGGAGCTTGCAGAGAAATTGCAAAATACGATCGTCTTTTTTGGCGATGCTTCGGATCAAGAGCTGCTGGCGGAAGAACATATCGATCAGGTTGATCTGTTCATTGCGGTGACCAACGACGATGAAGCTAACATCATGTCGGCGATGCTGGCTAAACGAATGGGCGCCAAGAAAGTGATGGTGCTAATCCAACGCAGAGCGTACGTCGATCTGGTACAGGGCAGCGTGATCGATATTGCGATTTCACCGCAGCAGGCGACCATCTCCGCACTCCTGAGCCATGTGCGTAAAGCTGATATTGTTGGTGTTTCATCACTACGCCGCGGCGTAGCGGAAGCCATTGAAGCCGTCGCACACGGTGATGAGACAACATCTCGGGTGGTAGGTCGCTCGATTGATGAAATTAAACTTCCGCCTGGCACCATTATTGGCGCCGTTGTACGGGGTAATGATGTGATGATTGCCAATGACAACCTGCGTATTGAACAGGGCGATCACGTTATTATGTTCCTGACAGATAAAAAGTTTATTACCGACGTCGAGCGCTTATTCCAGCCAAGCCCCTTCTTCCTGTAATAATTTGGGCGCTAATATAGCGCCCTTTTTATTTCCCTTTATTTATCAGGGCCTAATAATTTTTCCTTTCCGCAATACATAAATGGAAATTGCCTAAACATTTGTTAAACTTATAAACGTCAGCTGCATAGGGAGAATAAAATGAGCATTATTAAAGAGTTTCGCGAATTCGCGATGCGCGGGAATGTTGTCGATTTGGCAGTGGGTGTCATTATTGGTGCGGCATTTGGTAAGATCGTTTCATCACTGGTTGCCGATATCATCATGCCGCCACTGGGGTTGTTAATTGGTGGGATTGATTTTAAACAGTTTGCTTTAACGTTACGTGATGCGCAGGGAGACATCCCGGCGGTAGTCATGCATTACGGCGTATTCATTCAGAATGTCTTCGATTTCATTATTGTTGCGTTTGCTATCTTTATGGCAATCAAACTGATCAATAAATTGAATCGTAAAAAAGCTGAGGAGCCAGCGGCGCCCCCTGCACCATCTAAAGAAGAAGTATTACTAAGTGAAATTCGTGACCTGCTGAAAGAACAGAACAACCGCTCTTAAGCGTTCATTGAAACAAAAAGGCCAGTGGTAAAAAAGTGCTTCACTTTCTTGCCACTGGCCTCCCAGTTTCCCCGATTGCCATGTTTACCTTTACGTAGATAACTTCCCTTCCCTTTTTTATTTTTCTCAATGCGCTGCCTGAACAGTGGATCATGCAGAAGCGCCTCAATGGCGTTGTCCTTTATCTGTCCTTTGGTATGCTGATAACGGCTCATACTCTCTCCAGTTTGTGGGGGTAATTTACGCCGGGAGTGTAGACCTGACCGTGCAAAAAATCAACGGTCTGATATTGTCCCGCTGGCACCTTGTTCAAGTGCTTCAAGAATAGAACAGTACACACTGCTATGTGCTTTACCACAGCACGCGTCATTTAATCGTTGTAACGATCGTTGCATCGCCTGAAGCTCCGCTATGCGCGCTTCGACCTCTTGTAATCTTTCCTGAACGATCCCTTTTGATTCCTGGCAGGTATGGTGCTCTGGATCTATGCGGATCGAAAGCAGTTCGCGAATCGACTCCAGTGTAAAACCAAGCTGCCGGGCATAACGAATAAATTTAAGACGCTGAAGATCGCTTTCCGTGTAGAGACGAAACCCGCCTTCTGTACGTACTTCATGCTCCATCATCTGCTGCTTTTCATAGTAACGGATAGTATCCGGCGTCACGTCAGCCAGCTTCGCTAATTCACCAATTCGGTACATGCTCTCTCCGCTATTTGTCGTTGATCTTCTGTAGCAGCTTATCTGCGTATTCGCCGTGTAAAAACTCGGTGCTAAGTCCAGCTTGTCGAAGTTTTAGCTCCAGTAGCGACAACCGACGACTGACTTCCTGATAACTGGGATCATCTTTGCGGATCCCCGCGAGTATTTCAAGCAGTTGGATTGCCTCTCTGCGCTGCTCAAGCTCAGGTGGAAGACAACCTGCATTTTTTAATAAACGGTATCCGGCCCGAAGTTCTGGCGGAATATGGGAATCATCATCAAGCGTAAGCGGTTCGCCTGTACCAGGTAAATCATCAAACTCGCCTTTAGACTGTGCAGCAATAATATGGCGCTCTGCCCACTGGTCCAGTAACCACATATAACGCTCCAGGGGATGAACAAAAAGAGTACAGATATTGTAGATAAGTGGGGATAGGGCGGATATAAAAAAACCCGCCGAGGCGGGTTTTTTTACGTTACTACAGATTACTCTGCAGCAGCTTCTGTTTTCTCTGAACGATCAACCAGCTCGATGTATGCCATCGGCGCGTTGTCGCCTGCACGGAAACCACACTTCAGAATGCGAGTGTAACCACCGGCGCGGCTCGCGAAACGCGGGCCCAGTTCGTTAAACAGTTTTGCCACGATCTCGTTATCACGAGTACGGGCGAATGCCAGACGACGATTAGCTACGCTATCAGTCTTGGCAAGAGTAATCAGCGGCTCAACTACGCGACGCAGCTCTTTCGCTTTCGGCAGAGTCGTCTTGATGATTTCATGACGAACCAGTGAACCTGCCATATTGCGGAACATAGCCTGGCGATGGCTGCTGTTGCGGTTCAGTTGACGACCACTCTTACGATGGCGCATGACCTTATCCTTCTCAGTAAAACCTTAACCTGTGATCCGGTTACTCGTCAGCGATGCTTGCCGGTGGCCAGTTTTCCAGGCGCATGCCCAGAGACAGTCCACGGGAAGCCAGCACGTCTTTAATCTCAGTAAGAGATTTTTTACCAAGGTTAGGCGTCTTAAGAAGCTCAACCTCAGTACGCTGTACCAGATCACCGATATAGTGGATAGCTTCTGCTTTGAGGCAGTTAGCAGAGCGGACAGTCAATTCCAGATCGTCAACAGGGCGCAGCAGGATCGGATCGAATTCTGGTTTCTCTTCTTTAACTTCCGGCTGACGTACATCACGTAAGTCAACAAAAGCTTCCAGTTGTTCAGCCAGAATGGTTGCCGCACGACGAATCGCCTCTTCAGGATCGATTGTGCCGTTGGTTTCCATTTCGATGACCAGCTTGTCCAGGTCGGTACGCTGTTCTACACGCGCTGCTTCAACATTGTAGGCAATACGCTCTACAGGGCTGTAGCATGCGTCGACCAGCAGACGGCCGATTGGGCGCTCATCTTCTTCCGAATGAATTCGGGTAGAAGCCGGCACATAACCACGACCGCGCTGAACTTTGATGCGCATACTAATAGATGCGTTCTCATCGGTCAGGTGGCAGATCACGTGCTGTGGCTTGACGATTTCGACATCACCATCATGGGTAATGTCGGCTGCAGTCACAGGGCCAATGCCAGATTTATTCAAGGTAAGAATAACGTCATCTTTACCCTGAACTCTCACCGCCAGCCCTTTCAGGTTGAGCAGGATTTCCAGGATATCTTCCTGAACGCCTTCTTTGGTGCTGTACTCATGTAGTACACCATCAATCTCAACCTCGGTCACCGCGCAACCCGGCATCGATGAGAGCAGAATACGGCGCAGTGCGTTACCCAAAGTATGGCCAAAGCCACGCTCTAAAGGCTCAAGGGTCACCTTGGCGTGCGTCGAACTCACTTGCTCGATATCTACCAGGCGCGGTTTTAGAAACTCTGTCACAGAACCCTGCATTGTGTCCTCTCTTTGGTACTAAGCTTTACTTGGAGTAAAGCTCGACGATCAGGTGTTCGTTAATGTCCGCAGACAGATCAGAACGCTCCGGCTTACGCTTGAACGTACCTTCCATCTTGCCAGCATCAACTTCCAGCCAGGTTGGCTTTTCACGCTGCTCAGCCAGCTCCAGAGCGGCTTTCACGCGAGACTGCTTCTTCGCTTTCTCACGAATGCTAACAACGTCATTCGGACTAACCTGATAAGAAGCGATGTTAACAACACGACCGTTTACCATAATTGCTTTATGGCTGACCAGCTGACGTGCTTCTGCACGAGTGGCACCGAAGCCCATACGGTATACAACGTTGTCCAGACGACCTTCCAGCAGACCCAACAGGTTTTCACCGGTGTTGCCTTTCAGACGTGCTGCTTCTTTGTAGTAGTTACGGAACTGACGCTCCAGCACACCATAGATACGGCGAACTTTTTGCTTTTCACGCAACTGCACACCATAGTCAGACAGACGCGGTTTACGCGCACCGTGCTGGCCAGGAGCTTGTTCAATTTTACACTTGGTATCGATCGCGCGAACGCCAGACTTAAGGAATAAGTCAGTGCCCTCACGACGGCTCAGCTTGAGCTTAGGACCCAAATATCTTGCCATTTTCTTTCTCCAACAATCCTAGAAACGACAGCGTTATACGCGACGTTTTTTCGGCGGACGACAACCGTTATGAGGGATCGGAGTCACATCAGTAATATTAGTGATGCGGAAACCAGCGGCGTTCAGAGCACGAACAGTAGATTCGCGACCTGGACCCGGTCCTTTGACCATAACTTCCAGATTCTTGATACCGTATTCTTTTACGGCTTCAGCGCAACGCTCTGCTGCAACCTGAGCTGCAAACGGAGTGGATTTGCGAGAACCACGGAAACCGGAACCACCGGCTGTTGCCCAACCCAGTGCGTTACCCTGACGATCAGTAATGGTAACGATGGTGTTGTTAAAAGAAGCATGGATATGAGCCACGCCGTCAGAGACTTGTTTTCTTACACGTTTACGTGCACGAATTGGTGCCTTTGCCATTATTCAATCACCCCGATTATTTCTTGATCGGTTTGCGCGGACCCTTACGGGTACGTGCGTTGGTCTTGGTACGCTGACCGCGAACCGGGAGACCACGACGATGACGCAAACCGCGATAGCAACCAAGGTCCATAAGGCGCTTGATGCTCATGCTAACTTCACGGCGCAGATCACCTTCAACGACAAATTTGGCAACTTCGTCACGCAGCGTGTCGATTTGTTCTTCAGACAGCTCACTGATCTTAACATCTTCAGCGATACCCGCTGCAGCCAGAATGGCTTTAGAACGGGTCTTGCCGACGCCGTAGATCGAAGTTAATGCGATCACGGCATGTTTCTGATCAGGAATGTTAATGCCTGCTATACGGGCCACTATGCACTCCTACTATTTAATATGTACGCACCATGCTGAAAAGCCCGTTTTCAGGATACTCAAATGGAAACGCACAGACATACAAAAGATTGGCTGGCTAATCTAGCCAGCTCAACCCAACTTTGCAAGAAAAATATGCGAATAAATCAGCCTTGGCGCTGTTTATGCTTCGGCTCGGCACTGCAAATCACACGGATGACACCATCACGCTTAACGATTTTGCAGTTACGGCATAATTTCTTGACGGAAGCACGAACTTTCATTTTTACTCTCCGTAACTTCTCGGGCGACTGTTAACGGCCGTAGCCTTTCAGATTCGCCTTCTTCAATGCAGACTCGTACTGACTTGACATCATCAGAGTTTGCACTTGAGCCATAAAGTCCATAATCACGACAACAACGATAAGCAGTGAGGTCCCACCAAAGTAGAACGGTACTTTCATTGCATCACGCATGAACTCCGGGATCAGGCAGATAAAGGTAATGTAGAGCGCACCAACCAAAGTCAGGCGGGTCATTACTTTATCGATATACTTCGCCGTTTGCTCTCCCGGACGAATTCCTGGTACAAATGCACCGGACTTCTTCAGGTTATCTGCTGTTTCACGCGGGTTGAAAACCAACGCCGTGTAGAAGAAACAGAAGAATATGATTGCAGACGCATAGAGTAACACATAAAGCGGTTGCCCAGGCTGCAAATACAGCGAAATTGTTGTCAGCCAGTTCCAACCAGTCCCGCCCCCGAACCATGACGCGATGGTCGCCGGGAACAGAATAATACTGGAAGCGAAGATTGCCGGGATTACCCCCGCCATATTCACTTTCAGCGGTAAATGTGTGCTCTGTGCAGCATAGACACGACGACCTTGCTGACGTTTCGCGTAGTTTACCACAATACGGCGTTGACCACGCTCAACAAATACAACAAAGAACGTCACTGCAAATACTAATACTGCAACCAACAGCAACACGAGGAAGTGCAGGTCGCCTTGACGCGCTTGCTCGATAGTATGGGCAATGGCTGGCGGGAGTCCCGCAACGATACCGGCGAAGATAATGATTGAGATACCGTTGCCGATACCGCGTTCAGTAATCTGTTCGCCCAACCACATCAGGAACATAGTCCCTGTAACCAGACTTACAACAGCGGTGAAATAGAATGCAAAGCCTGGATTCATTACCAGGCCCTGCATACCAGGCATATTCGGCAGACCGGTAGCAATACCGATCGACTGGAATATTGCCAGCACCAGAGTACCGTAGCGGGTGTACTGGCTGATCTTACGACGACCAGACTCCCCTTCTTTCTTAATTTCTGCCAGCGTTGGGTGAACCACCGTCAGCAGCTGGATAATGATCGACGCCGAGATATACGGCATGATCCCCAGAGCAAAGATAGAAGCACGGCTGAGAGCACCACCAGAGAACATGTTGAACATTTCAATGATGGTGCCTCGCTGTTGCTCAAGCAGTTTGGCAAGTACAGCGGCATCAATACCAGGGATCGGAATAAAAGAGCCAATACGGAACACAATAAGCGCACCGATTACAAACAGCAGTCTGCGTTTCAGCTCGCCTAAGCCACCTTTGGCACTTTGAAAATCTAATCCCGGTTGTTTAGCCATCTGCTACTTATTCCTCGATTTTACCGCCAGCAGCTTCGATAGCAGCACGAGCGCCTTTAGTAACACGCAGGCCACGAACAGTTACCGGAGTAGTGACTTCACCAGCCAGGATCACTTTCGCGAACTCGATCTGGATACCGATAATGTTAGCTGCTTTCAGCGTGTTCAGGTCTACAATACCGCCTTCAACTTTAGCCAGGTCAGACAGACGAACTTCGGCTGTAATCGCTGCTTTACGTGAAGTGAAGCCGAATTTCGGCAGACGACGGTACAGAGGCATCTGACCACCCTCGAAACCGCGACGTACGCCACCGCCAGAACGAGACTTCTGACCTTTGTGACCACGACCACCGGTTTTACCGAGGCCAGAACCGATACCACGACCCAGGCGTTTACCCGCCTTTTTGGAGCCTTCGGCCGGAGACAGAGTATTTAAACGCATCTCTTACTCCTCAACTTTAACCATGAAGGAAACCGCGTTGACCATACCACGAACAGCAGGAGTATCCTCGCGTTCTACGGTGTGACCAATACGACGCAGACCCAGGCCAAGCAGCGTTGCCTTGTGTTTCGGCAGACGACCGATTGCACTGCGGGTTTGAGTAATTTTAATAGTCTTTGCCATGGTTTATTTCCCCAGAATTTCTTCAACGGATTTACCACGCTTGGCAGCGACCATTTCCGGAGATTTCATATTTTCCAGACCGTCGATAGTTGCACGAACCACGTTAATCGGGTTGGTGGAACCATACGCTTTAGCCAGAACGTTACGAACTCCAGCGACTTCCAGAACGGCGCGCATTGCACCACCGGCGATGATACCGGTACCTTCGGAAGCCGGCTGCATGAATACACGAGAACCCGTGTGAGTACCCTTAACCGGGTGCTGCAGGGTGCCGTGGTTCAGCGCGACGTTAATCATATTGCGACGGGCTTTTTCCATCGCTTTCTGGATCGCTGCTGGAACTTCACGCGCTTTACCGTAACCAAAACCAACGCGACCGTTACCATCGCCAACTACAGTCAGAGCTGTGAAGGAGAAAATACGACCACCTTTAACGGTTTTAGATACGCGGTTTACCGCGATCAGCTTTTCCTGCAGTTCGCCAGCTTGTTTTTCGATGTGAGCCATCTTACACCTCTACCTTAGAACTGAAGGCCAGCTTCACGGGCAGCATCTGCCAGTGCCTGGACACGACCATGATATTGGAACCCGGAACGGTCAAAGGACACATCTTTGATGCCTTTTTCCAGAGCGCGTTCGGCGACAGCTTTACCCACAGCTGCTGCAGCGTCTTTGTTACCGGTGTACTTCAGTTGTTCAGCGATAGCTTTTTCTACAGTAGAAGCAGCTACCAGAACTTCAGAACCGTTCGGTGCAATTACCTGTGCGTAAATATGACGCGGGGTACGATGTACCACCAGGCGAGTTGCGCCCAGCTCTTTGAGCTTGCGGCGTGCGCGGGTCGCACGACGGATACGAGCAGATTTCTTATCCATAGTGTTACCTTACTTCTTCTTAGCCTCTTTGGTACGCACGACTTCGTCGGCGTAACGAACACCCTTGCCTTTGTAAGGCTCAGGACGACGGTAGGCGCGCAGATCTGCCGCAACCTGACCGATCAGCTGTTTATCAGCGCCTTTCAGCACGATTTCAGTCTGAGTCGGACATTCTGCAGTGATACCTGCCGGCAGCTGATGATCAACTGGATGAGAGAAACCTAAAGCCAGGTTTACTACATTCCCTTTGACCGCTGCACGATAACCTACACCAACCAGCTGCAGCTTCTTAGTGAAGCCTTCGGTAACACCGACAACCATTGCATTCAGCAGGGCACGCGCGGTACCAGCCTGAGCCCATCCATCTGCGTAACCATCACGCGGACCGAAGGTCAGTGCATTATCTGCATGATTTACTGCAACAGCATCGTTGAGAGTACGAGTCAGCTCGCCGTTTTTACCTTTGATCGTAATAACCTGACCGTTGATTTTTACATCAACGCCGGCAGGAATAACGACCGGTGCTTTAGCAACACGAGACATTTTTTCCTCCGATTAGGCTACGTAGCAGATAATTTCGCCACCAAGACCAGCCTGGCGCGCTGCACGATCAGTCATAACACCTTTAGAGGTAGAAACAACTGCGATACCCATGCCAGCCATAACTTTCGGCAGCTCGTCTTTACGCTTATAAATGCGCAGACCTGGGCGACTGACACGCTGAATGCTTTCTACAACAGCTTTACCCTGGAAATACTTAAGAGTAAGTTCCAGTTCCGGCTTGGTGTCGCCTTCAACTTTAAAATCTTCAATAAAACCTTCTTCCTTCAGCACGTTGGCAATTGCCACTTTCAGCTTGGAGGAAGGCATGGTGACCGCAGCTTTATTCGCGGCCTGACCGTTACGGATACGGGTCAGCATATCCGCGATCGGATCTTGCATGCTCATCTGTCTTTACTCCCGTGATTCAATTGGTAATTACCAGCTAGCCTTTTTCAAGCCTGGTACTTCACCGCGCATTGCGGCTTCACGCAGTTTGATACGGCTCAACCCGAACTTGCCCACATAGCCATGCGGACGACCTGTTTGACGGCAGCGGTTACGCTGACGGGACGGGCTGGAATCACGCGGCAGAGACTGCAGCTTCAGAACTGCGTTCCAACGATCTTCGTCGGTCGCGTTCACATCAGAGATAATAGCTTTCAGTTCAGCGCGTTTTGCGAAGTACTTATCAGCTAAAGCTACGCGCTTTACTTCGCGTGCTTTCATTGATTGCTTAGCCATTCAGTAACCCTACCTTACTTGCGGAACGGGAAGTCAAAGGCAGCCAGCAGAGCACGGCCTTCTTCGTCAGATTTCGCAGTAGTGGTAATGGTAATATCCAAACCACGCACGCGGTCGACTTTATCGTAGTCGATTTCTGGGAAGATGATCTGCTCACGGACACCCATGCTGTAGTTACCACGGCCATCGAATGACTTAGCGGACAGGCCACGGAAGTCACGGATACGTGGAACAGCAATAGTGATCAGACGCTCAAAGAACTCCCACATGCGTTCGCCACGCAGAGTTACTTTACAGCCGATCGGATAGCCCTGACGGATTTTGAAGCCTGCAACTGATTTGCGTGCTTTGGTGATCAGCGGTTTTTGACCGGAGATTGCTGTCAGGTCAGCTGCTGCGTTATCCAGCAGTTTCTTGTCAGCGATCGCTTCACCAACACCCATGTTCAGGGTGATCTTCTCGACCCGAGGGACTTGCATGACAGAATTGTAGTTAAACTCAGTCATGAGTTTAGCGACTACTTCGTCTTTGTAGTAATCATGCAGTTTCGCCATCGTACTACTCCAAATTACTTGATAGTTTCGCTGTTAGATTTGAAGAAACGGACTTTTTTGCCGTCTTCGAATCTAAAGCCTACACGGTCAGCCTTGCCGGTTGCCGCGTTGAAGATTGCAACGTTAGAAACCTGAATAGCAGCTTCTTTTTCAACGATGCCGCCTGGTTGGTTCAGAGCCGGAACCGGCTTCTGGTGTTTCTTAACCAGGTTGATACCTTCAACAATGAGCTTGCCGGAAGACAAGACATTCTTAACTTTACCGCGTTTACCTTTATCTTTACCGGTTAACACGATAACTTCGTCATCACGACGGATCTTCGCTGCCATGATTCGCTCCTTAGAGTACTTCTGGTGCCAGAGAGATAATTTTCATGAACTTCTCGTTACGAAGTTCACGAGTTACCGGCCCAAAAATACGCGTACCGATAGGTTGCTCGCTGTTATTGTTTAAAATAACGCATGCATTACCATCGAAGCGAATGACAGAACCGTCCGGGCGACGAACACCCTTCTTGGTGCGCACCACTACCGCCTTCAGCACATCACCTTTTTTGACCTTACCACGCGGAATTGCTTCCTTGATGGTGATCTTGATGATATCGCCGACGCCTGCGTAGCGACGGTGCGAGCCACCCAGAACCTTGATACACATTACGCGACGTGCACCGGAGTTGTCGGCGACGTTCAGCATAGTCTGTTCTTGGATCATTTTAGTGCTCCGCTAATGTCAACTACTACTGAGACCCGAAAATCAGGTCGTTAAAAAAGCCCCATATCGGGGGCGCGGCATTATAACACCGCTCAAACGATATGGGTAGAAAAAATAAACGGCTCATCGCTGAGCCGTTTATTCGTTGAGAATGCCTACTGTATTACAGAACGGCTTTCTCTACAACGCGAACCAGCGTCCAGGACTTAGTCTTGGACAGCGGACGGCATTCGCGGATTTCAACCACGTCACCAGTACCGCATTCGTTGTTCTCGTCATGTACGTGCAGTTTGGTCGTACGCTTAATGAATTTACCGTAGATCGGGTGTTTCACAAAACGTTCGATAGCAACAACGATGGATTTCTCCATTTTATCGCTAACAACGCGACCTTGCAGAGTACGGATTTTATCGGTCATTACGCACCCGCCTTCTCAGTCAGTAAAGTCTTAACGCGTGCGACATCACGACGCACTTGCTTCAACAGGTGAGACTGTTGCAGCTGGCCACTTGCAGCCTGCATACGCAGGTTGAACTGCTCACGCAGCAGATTCAGCAGCTCGGTGTTCAGCTCTTCAACACTCTTCTCACGCAGCTCTTTTGCTTTCATTACATCACCGTCTTAGTTACAAAGGTGGTTTTAATCGGCAGTTTCGCTGCTGCCAGCTTGAATGCTTCACGGGCCAGCTCTTCCGGTACGCCGTCCATTTCATACAGGACTTTACCCGGCTGAATCAAGGCAACCCAATACTCTACGTTACCTTTACCTTTACCCATACGCACTGCCAGCGGCTTTTCAGTGATCGGTTTGTCCGGGAATACACGGATCCAGATCTTACCTTGACGCTTAACTGCACGGGTCATAGCACGACGTGCTGCTTCGATCTGACGGGCAGTCAGACGACCACGGCCAACAGCTTTCAGACCGAAGCTGCCGAAGCTAACATCCGCGCCAGCAGCCAGACCGCGGTTACGGCCTTTGTGCATTTTACGGAATTTTGTACGCTTTGGTTGTAACATCAGCGACGCTCCTTATTTACGGCCTTTACGCTGCTGCTTTTTAGGTTGCGCAGCCGGTTTTTCCGGTTGTTCAACAGCAGCCATACCACCCAGGATCTCGCCTTTGAAGATCCACACTTTAACGCCGATTACACCGTAAGTGGTGTGCGCTTCAGAGGTGTTGTAGTCGATGTCAGCACGCAGAGTGTGCAGCGGTACGCGACCTTCGCGGTACCATTCGGTACGTGCGATTTCCGCGCCGCCCAGACGGCCGCTAACTTCAACTTTAATACCTTTAGCGCCCAGACGCATTGCGTTCTGTACAGCACGCTTCATAGCACGACGGAACATAACGCGACGTTCCAGCTGAGAAGTGATGCTGTCAGCAACCAATTTTGCGTCCAGTTCAGGCTTACGCACTTCGGCGATATTGATCTGGGCAGGAACGCCAGCAATATCAGCTACGACTTTGCGCAGTTTTTCTACGTCTTCGCCTTTCTTACCGATAACGATACCCGGGCGAGCGGTGTGAATGGTCACACGGATGCTCTTAGCCGGACGCTCGATAACGATACGAGATACAGACGCTTTAGCCAGTTCCTTAGTCAGGTACTGACGTACTTTAAAATCGCTGTCCAGGTTGTCAGCGAATTCTTTGGTGTTCGCAAACCAGGTTGAGTTCCATGGTTTTACAATACCCAGGCGAATACCATTAGGATGTACTTTCTGACCCATTGCTAGTCTCCAGAGTCTCAGCGATCGGACACAACCACAGTAATGTGGCTGGTGCGCTTCAGGATGCGATCTGCACGACCTTTTGCACGCGGCATAATGCGCTTCATGCTCGGGCCTTCGTCTACGAAAATTTTCGTAACTTTCAGATCGTCAATGTCAGCGCCATCGTTGTGTTCAGCGTTAGCAATGGCAGATTCCAGGACTTTCTTAACCAATACAGCCGCTTTCTTATTGGTGTAGGTCAGAATATCCAGAGCCTGCGACACTTTCTTACCGCGAATCAGGTCTGCAACAAGGCGAACCTTCTGAGCAGAAGAACGAGCATGGCGATGTTGAGCTAAAGTTTCCATCTCTTCCTCCTACCTTATTTCTTCTTCGCTTTTTTATCAGCAGCGTGGCCGCGATAAGTACGAGTCGGTGCGAATTCACCCAGTTTGTGGCCGACCATTTCGTCGGAAACAAATACCGGAACGTGCTGACGACCATTATGGACAGCGATGGTCAAACCGATCATGTTAGGAAAGATCGTTGAACGACGGGACCAAGTGCGCAGGGGCTTCTTGTCTCCGCTTTCCACCGCTTTCTCTACCTTCTTCAGCAAGTGCAGGTCAATAAAAGGACCTTTCTTGAGAGAACGTGGCATGGCTTATCCTCTAAAATTATTTGCTACGGCGACGTACGATGAATTTATCAGTACGCTTGTTGCTGCGGGTCTTCTTACCTTTGGTCTGAACGCCCCACGGAGTTACCGGGTGCTTACCAAAGTTACGACCTTCACCACCACCATGTGGGTGATCGACTGGGTTCATCGCAGTACCGCGAACGGTAGGACGAACACCACGCCAGCGTGCAGCACCTGCTTTACCCAGAACGCGCAGCATATGCTCAGCATTGCCAACTTCGCCCAGAGTTGCACGGCAGTCTGCTTCGACTTTACGCATTTCACCAGAACGCAGACGCAGGGTGACATAAGCACCATCACGAGCAACGATCTGAACGTAAGTACCAGCGGAACGTGCCAGCTGACCGCCTTTACCTGGTTTCATTTCTACGTTATGAACGGTAGAACCAACCGGGATATTGCGCATCGGCAGGGTGTTACCTGCTTTGATTGCAGCATCAACGCCAGACTGAATCTGGTCGCCAGCTTTCAGGCCTTTAGGGGCCAGGATGTAACGGCGTTCACCGTCTTTGTACAGAACCAGCGCGATGTTCGCGGAGCGGTTCGGATCGTACTCAAGACGTTCAACAATTGCTGGGATACCGTCTTTGTTGCGTTTGAAGTCAACAATACGATAAGCCTGCTTGTGACCACCACCGATGTGACGAGTGGTGATACGGCCATTGTTGTTACGACCACCGGATTTGCTGTTTTTTTCAACCAGCGGAGCAAAAGGTTTGCCCTTGTGCAGCTCTGGGTTGACCACTTTAACAACGTGGCGACGACCCGGAGATGTCGGTTTACATTTAACAACTGCCATTGTATTACTCCTCCGACTTACTCAGCGCCGCCGACGAAGTCCAGATTCTGGCCTTCCTTCAGGGTGACGTAAGCTTTTTTCCAGTCGCTACGACGACCGATACGCTGTCCGTGACGTTTAACTTTCCCTTTAACTACCAGGGTGTTAACGACTTCGACTTCGACTTCAAACAGTTTCTGCACAGCAGCTTTGATTTCTGCTTTGGTCGCGTCTTTAGCAACTTTGAGAACGATGGTGTTAGTTTTTTCCATCGCAGTAGACGCTTTTTCAGAAACGTGCGGTGCGCGAAGCACCTTCAGCAGACGTTCTTCACGAATCATGCCAGCATCTCCTCAACTTGCTTAACAGCATCAGCAGTCATTACGACTTTGTCGAAGGCGATCAGGCTAACCGGGTCGATACCAGTTGCATCGCGTACGTCAACCTTGTGCAGGTTGCGCGCAGCCAGGAACAGGTTTTCGTCCAGCTCACCGGTGATGATCAGCACATCTTCCAGAGCCATGTCTTTCAGTTTCTGTGCCAGCAGCTTAGTTTTAGGCGCTTCAACAGAGAACTTCTCGACAACGATCAGACGATCCTGACGTACCAGTTCGGACAGAATGCTTTTCAGCGCGCCGCGGTACATCTTCTTGTTAACTTTTTGACTGTGGTCCTGCGGGCGAGCAGCGAAGGTTACGCCACCTGAACGCCAGATCGGGCTCTTGATAGAACCTGAACGCGCACGGCCGGTACCTTTCTGGCGCCACGGCTTTTTGCCTGAACCAGTTACTTCAGCACGAGTCTTCTGAGCACGAGTACCCTGACGAGCACCAGCTGCATAAGCAACAACAACCTGGTGAACCAGCGCTTCGTTGAAATCACGACCGAAGGTAGTTTCGGAAACAGTCAGCGCGCTCTGCGCGTCTTTCAATACTAATTCCATTGCTATCCCCTTACGCCTTCACAGCTGGTTTAACGATCAGGTCGCAACCGGTCGCACCCGGAACACCACCTTTAACCAGCAGCAGGTTGCGCTCAGCGTCAACACGTACTACGTCCAGGCTCTGAACGGTTACACGTTCGTTGCCCAGCTGACCTGCCATTTTCTTGCCTTTGAACACTTTGCCCGGAGTCTGGTTCTGACCGATAGAACCCGGAACGCGGTGAGACAAGGAGTTACCGTGAGTAGCGTCCTGGGTACGGAAGTTCCAGCGCTTAACGGTACCAGCGAAACCTTTACCTTTAGAGGTACCGGTTACGTCAACTTTTTTAACGTCAGCAAACAGTTCAACGCTAATGTTCTGACCAACGGTGTATTCTTCACCATCTGCCAGACGGAACTCCCACAGGCCGCGGCCAGCTTCTACGCCAGCTTTAGCAAAGTGGCCAGCTTCCGGCTTAGTTACACGGTTAGCTTTTTTAGCACCGGTGGTAACCTGAACAGCGCGGTAGCCGTCGTTAGCCAGATCTTTAACCTGAGTAACGCGGTTTGCTTCAACTTCGATAACGGTTACTGGGATAGAGACGCCATCTTCAGTGAAGATGCGGGTCATACCCACTTTTTTACCGACTAAACCAATCATTGTATCAACCTCTCAATCGCTCGATGACCTGATTAACCCAGGCTGATCTGCACGTCTACACCGGCAGCCAGGTCCAGACGCATCAGAGCATCAACGGTTTTTTCAGTTGGCTCAACGATGTCAACCAGACGCTTGTGAGTACGGATCTCGTACTGATCACGCGCGTCTTTGTTAACGTGCGGAGAGATCAGAACGGTGAAACGCTCTTTGCGGGTCGGCAGCGGGATCGGACCACGAACCTGCGCACCAGTGCGCTTGGCAGTCTCGACGATTTCCGCGGTTGATTGATCGATCAGACGATGATCAAACGCTTTCAAACGGATACGGATTCTTTGGTTCTGCATGAGACCAGAGCTCCAATTATTTTATAAACGAAATAGTTACTCCTCAAACCCATTACGATTGATGGGAGAGTGTAACCGTTCTTACAGAGTTCCCCGATTGGGAACATTGTCTGGTATTGCTTTCGCCGTACCGGTGGCTCATATCGAACCGCTGTCAATATTAGACAAGCCCGCGCATTATACGTAAATCTCAGCCTGACGCAAGTGCCGCATAGAAATTAATCACTCTGTCATGGAACGCGTGTCCCCTTCCACTCTCACTGTATGCGCTGTTATGGATTGCGATCTCTCTGGAAGAAGGTTTACATAACTCGAATTTCGGTCTTGTACAACCTTGATGTTTAGCGGAGGGTGGCCTCTTTTCATACGAGGCTAACCTATGTATATCGACCTTCCCTTTGTGCTGATTTATGCAGGGTTATCGGGATTGCTCTGGTTTGAGGATTTACGCACTGGCCTATTACCCGACAAATTTACCTGCCCTCTTTTGTGGGGTGGCCTTATTTATCATCAGTGCTGCAGACCGGCGCAGTTATCCGACGCGCTTTGGGGTGCCGTAGCGGGTTATGGGGTATTTGCTTTGTTCTATTGGGGGTATCGTCTGATATGCCGTCAGGAAGGATTAGGCTTTGGTGATATCAAATTTCTTGCCGCCCTGGGCGCCTGGCATCGCTGGGACGCATTACCGTTGCTGGTCTTGCTTGCCGCCAGCCTGGCCTGCTGTATGACCGGGATTGCCTGGATTAAACATGGGAGAAAGGTATTAAAAAACCCGCTGCCTTTTGGACCCTATCTGGCGGCTGCGGGTTTTATTATTGGCGGGATTGGTCTAATCCAGGGCGTTTAGTCGCTGACTTTAATTTGCGATTGCAGATAGTTTTGCAAACCAAGTTTTGCAATCAGGTCCAGCTCCGTTTCGAGCCAGTCAATATGCCCTTCTTCTTCAGTCAGGATCTCAATCATCATGTCCCGGCTGACGTAGTCATGAACGCTATCGGCATAGGCAATGGCTTCACGTAAGTCTTTCGCGCCATCCAGTTCGAGCCGAAGATCCGATTGCAGCATCTCTTCAACGTCTTCACCTATGCCTAACTTGCCAAGATCCTGTAGGTTTGGGATCCCTTCCAAGAATAAAATACGCTCGATGTATTTATCGGCGTGTTTCATCTCATCTATAGACTCATGGTACTCGACATCATTGAGGCGCATCAGGCCCCAGTTTTTGAACATTCTCGCGTGGAGAAAGTATTGGTTGATTGCGACAAGCTCATTTCCCAATAGTTTATTGAGATAATTTATGATTTTAACATCACCTTTCATTTTATAGTCCCTCCGCTTCCACTCTTAGAGCGTAGATGGGGCTACCGGGATGTCAAAAAAAAGAGTGTGACTTAGGCGATCTCTTTAAATTCTGGCATTTGAGTTAATTCATCCTGCATGACTTCACGGGCAGCGCGAATGCACTTACCACATTGATTTCCCACAGGAATAAATTTACGTAATTGCTGAAAGGACTGAGGTTGAAACTGGCGAACAGCCTGACGAATTTTTTTATCACTTATCGCATTACACAAACAAACGTACATGATCGCTCCCGTTCAATTTCTGCGCAAAGTGTAAATGAGAATAGTTATGATTACAATAGCACAACGCTATTTACGCGGCGGGAGAATGAATAAAAAATGCGAATAAATATGACAGCAGCTAAACAGCAAGCAGCAAAAAGGGCGCCGAAGCGCCCTTTTTAAGCTCAAAGCTAATTAATTAATAATTAGCTCATTACTTTAGCAACAACGCCCGCACCTACAGTACGGCCGCCTTCACGGATTGCGAAACGCAGACCGTCGTCCATCGCGATCGGGTGGATCAGGGTAACAACCATTTTGATGTTGTCGCCCGGCATTACCATCTCTACGCCTTCCGGCAGTTCGATGGTACCAGTCACGTCAGTAGTACGGAAGTAGAACTGCGGACGGTAGCCTTTGAAGAACGGAGTATGACGGCCGCCTTCGTCTTTGGACAGGATGTACACTTCAGATTCGAACTTGGTGTGCGGCTTGATAGAGCCCGGCTTAGCCAGTACCTGACCACGTTCGATTTCTTCACGTTTGATACCACGCAGCAGAACACCAACGTTCTCACCAGCACGGCCTTCGTCCAGCAGTTTGCGGAACATTTCAACGCCAGTACAGGTAGACTTAGCAGTCTCTTTGATACCAACGATTTCAACTTCTTC
>NZ_SZWZ01000037.1:0-205 GCF_005281025.1 Citrobacter sp. wls714
GAGTAGGGAACTGCCAGGCATCAAATAAAATGAAAGGCCCAGTCGAAAGACTGGGCCTTTTGTTTTATCTGTAGTCTGTCGGTGAGCGCTCTCCTGAGCAGGACAAATCCGCCGGGAGCGGATTTGAACGTTGCGCAGCAACGGCCCGGAGGGGGGCGGGCAGGACGCCCGCCATAAACTGCCAGGCATCAAATAAAGTGAAGAA
>NZ_SZWZ01000033.1:0-206 GCF_005281025.1 Citrobacter sp. wls714
AAAATATGGACCGCACTAAATACAACAACGGCTTCGGACGGGACAATCAAGGCAGCTTCACCAGTAGTGAAGATATTTGGTGATGGGACTGGCGAAAATAACATGGAGTCTGAGGGCTGCAAAGTATCCCGCATCGGCGTAGGCGAGTATCTTATTGAGGGGTGTCTTGGTCTTAACTCCGATCCCGCATGGGGCGGCACAGATGG
>NZ_SZWZ01000034.1:0-215 GCF_005281025.1 Citrobacter sp. wls714
CGTATCCAGCAGGAGCTGTCTTCGTTTCCGGGACAATAGCGGTCCCAGTGAAAACGTACCCGCACGCGGCCATGCTCATCGCAGAAGATTTCCTCACCAGCCGGGCCGGTAACAATGGCGCTCTGCGGGCCGTCAACGGAGGGTTTGGGCAACGGGGAGGAGCGCCATGTCCGGTCAGCCGGGATGACGTCCAGGCTGTTACTGAGCGTGGTGCC